>NZ_BAAARV010000073.1:0-104245 GCF_039532525.1 Dactylosporangium salmoneum | reverse complement strand
CCCGACGCCTCAACGACGAACTCAACCAGGACCAGAAGTAGTCCTTCAGTTACCCAACACTCTCTAAGGCGCTCGGCGGGCGGATCCGCTGGTTGTTCCTGCTCTTCGGGGTGTTCAACCTGGTCATGGTGTTCCCCCGGCTCATCGTCGGGCACGAGGCGTCGCCCGAGACCCGCGCGGGTGCGGGGGCGGCCGGGGCGGCCCTGCTGGCGTGGTGGCTGGTGCGGTACCGCCAGGGCTCGTTCCCCGTGTGGGCCGCCCCGCTCGAGGCCGTCGCGCTCGCCCTCGTCGGCATCGGCGCGCACGACTGGGTGGAGACGCTCGGGCTCACGTTCGCCTTCGTCGCCTTCCGGGGGCTCTACGGCACCTGGCGCCACGGACTGGTCTACACCGTGATCATCTTCGCGGCGGCGCTGGGCGCGGTCGCGCTGACCGAGCCCGTGCACATCCCGGCGATGCTCAAGCAGGCTCCCGGGGTACCGATGCTGGCGATCTTCACCGCCGTGGTGGCTGAGGCGACCGCGCGGCAGGAGCGGGCCGCGGCCCGGGAGCGGGTCTTCGCGCGCCTCGGCGCCTCGCTGGCCACGACCACCGACGCGGCCGTCGTGGCCCAGCACACCGCCGAGGCGGCCGTGCGGCTGCTGACCGGGCTGCCGGGCGCCTGGGCGGCGACGATCCGCGCCCGCCCGGACGGCGAGGAGGTGGCCGCGGTCGACGGCCCGGCCCCCGGCACGCTCTTCGCGAGCGGCGGCCCGGCCCCTGGCGCGCTCCCCACGGGCGGCCCGGCCCACGGCACGCTCCCCACGGGCGGCCCGGCCCACGGCACGCTCCTCGGCCTCGACGCCCCGGACGACGCCCCGCTGGTCGCCGAGCGGATGCTCGCCGCGATCCGCGCCCCCGTGCACGCCTGCGGCGTGGAGCTGACGGCGAGCGTCAGCATCGGCCTGGCCACCTGGCGCAACCACGCCGAGATCGACCAGCTGCTGCACGACGCCGACGCCGCGATGTACGCGGCCAAGCAGGCCGGCAAGAACCGCATCGCGACCATGGCCGACGGCGTCGTGAAACTGCTCAGTCCAGTCGGCGCCTGACCGCCGTCGCTGTCACCACTGGAAGCTCCGGCCCAGGTCGCTGCCGGTGTTCGGGTCCACGGGCGTCGGGTGCACCCGCAGCAGCGACTCCACGCTGCCCAGCAGCGCGTCGAGGCTGAACGGCTTCACCATGTGGTGCACCGCGCCCGCCATCACCCCGCTGCGCACGACGTCGGGCTGCGAGAGCGCGGAGAGCAGCATGACCGGAATCTGCGCCGTCTCCGGGTCGGCCTGCAACTGCTCGCACGCGGTGAGCCCGTCCTGCCCCGGCATCATGATGTCGAGGATGACCAGGTTGGGCAGGCAGGCCACGGCGGCGTCCACGGCGGACACCCCGTTGTCGGTCTCGATGACCTCGAAGCCGGCCTTGACCAGCTTGTACGCCACCATGCCACGCAGATCCGGATCGTCGTCGACGATGAGGATGCGTGCCTTTTGCTTCTCGGATGCGACGGCCGTGCTCATCAGCGCCTCCACTTGGGGGATGTCCCATCAAGCTTCGGCTCCGGTTCGTGCGGCCTGAGTGCCGCCCGGTTGCCAGATCGTGCGTTTCAACGCCCGCAGCTTTCGCCGGTGCTCCCGCAGCAGCGCGTCCGCGGCCTCTTCGACCCTTGCGATATGTCCGTTTCCCGCGATGCTTACCCGCCAGTACCGCATCCCACGAACGGATATCGTCACGCTGCCGTCTTCCGATCGGCCGGTGGCGGTGATACGTCCGCGTTGCGCGACATATCGCTCGGCCCGCCACCCGATCGGCGCCGGCTCGGCGTTGAGCCCCGCGGCGTCGAGCACGGCCCGGGCGTGCGCGGCCCAGAGCGCCCGCCCGAGCGACTCCAGATCCCGCTCCAGGTTGCCCGCGTCGCGTACCGCGATGCGAACTCGTTCGAGCCCGAACAGTTCCCCGGCCACCCCGCCGGCCGCGGCCCGCACCTTCATTGCCATCCGAACAGTTCCGGCCGGTCGCTGACGGTTCTCGACGTGTCCCCCAGCGCCCCCGCCACCGCGTCGAGCCGCTCCCGCACGTGCCCGAGCAGCATCCGGATCGCCTCCCGCACCCGCTCGACCACCTCGAAGGGATCGTCGGCGCTGAACGAGGTCTGCGGCGCCTCCCCCGGCGGCGTCGCCGCGAGCACCTGCGCGACCGCCGCCACCCCGCTGGCCGCGAGCGAGGCCCCACCGGTGAGCGGCACCGCGACGACCGCCGCCACCGAGGCCATCACGGTGAACGTGACTGTCCACTCGGTACGCGTGCACTCCTTGCAGGCCGCCAGCGCCTGCAACGCCCGCTCGGCGATCTGCTCCGCGTCGTCCCGGGCCCGTGCCCAGATCTCGGCCTGCGCCACGACCGCCCGGTGCAGCACCACCCCGACCGCATACTGGTTGCGCACGAACGCCGGCCACGGCTCGAGGAAGTTCTGCCGGAACCGCTCGGCCGCCGAGCCGGTCCAGAGATGCAAGGACGCAGCGGTACCGCCGATCCGCGCGAGCTCCACATTGGCCGGACGGTCGACCCCGTCCCCTGTGGACAGTCCACGAAGGACACAGTCGACCTCCGCGGCGAGACTGGCAAACCGGCCCGGATCGGGGAACCCGCCGATGGCCCGGAACGCGTCGGGAACATCGGCGAACTCCCGCTCGACCGCGGCCCGCCGCGCGGCGTCCGTCCCGAGCCCCGCCTGCGCCACGGCGACCGCCATGCGCTGGACCTCACGGGCGCGCTCCATGAGCCCCTCGTACGTCACCGCGGCCCCTCCGCGTTCCCGCCCCGAAGCCGGTCGAACTCGGCCCCGGCCGCCGCGTCGGCCCGCGCGTACTCCGCGGCGGCGACGCACACGGCCGCGGCCGCCTCCTCGATCTGCCCCTCGGCCGCCGCCAGCACGCTGACCAGCTGCGCCCGCAGCACACACCAGTGCCGATCGTCGTGCCGTACGCCCCCGAATCCGTCCGCCGCCCGCCGGTACACCCCGGCAAGCGCCGGCAGGTCGACCCGCCCGGCCCGCCAAAGCCGATAGATCTCCACCCCGAGCACGTCGTCCCCGCCCCCTGTCGCTTGCCCTCTGCGCATGCCCTCTGTCGCTTCGCGCGACGGAGGCTAGGGTCACGGGCCGCCTCATGGCGAGTCTGTTTTGTACGGATTTGTCACGATTCTAAGCAGGTCCGAGCAGGTCCCACCGGTTCCCAGCGATATCCCGGAAGACGACGATCCGCCCGTACGCCTCCACGCGCGGTAACCCCTCGAACGTCACCCCGTGTTCAACCATCCGCGCGTAGGTAGCGTCGAAGTCCTCCACCCGAAGAAAGAACCCAACCCGCCCGGCCGCCTGCTCCCCCACCCCGGCCAACTGCCGCTCCCCGTCGGCCTGCGCGAGCAGCAGCCCAGTCCCCCCGCCGGGCGGCCGCACCACCACCCACCGCTTCGCCCGCCCCCCGACCGACGTGACCGAGGGCGAGTCCTCAACCAGCTCAAACCCGAGCACCCGGACAAAGAACTCAATAGCCGGGTCGTACGCCTCCACCACGATCGCCACAAGATCAAGCTGCATCCCCGAAGCCTACGGGGATACTGCGTGGGCACCCGCCTGAGGCATGCGCTAAGCTGTACCGGCTGCGGGCGAGAGCAAGCAGCACCGGGACATAGCGCAGTTTGGTAGCGCACTTGACTGGGGGTCAAGGGGTCGTGGGTTCAAATCCCGCTGTCCCGACGCAGGTCAGAGGGCTGATCCACTTCTTGGGTCGGCCCTTTTCGGCATCCTGGGGACCAGATCGGTCAAGTTCGGCTCGTGTAGCTCACTTTGACCGCCGGTCAAGTTTGAGCGGGCAGAGTTTGTTTGCTTGCCGAAACGTTCTCTGTCTGGATCAAGGCGCCGCTGACGCGGCGCACGGCGGCGCCAGGGGCCGCTCCGCGCGTAGCGCAACCGGTCCGCCCGCACCCGCATCCCGGTGACGGGCACTAACGACCACCGCTTCCTGCTCGAGGGCGGCGTGTTCACCCAGGACCTGGGTGGACATCTGGATCTCCTACAAGCGCGCCAACGAGGTCGACGCGGTGCGCCTGCGCCCGACCCCACACGAGTGCGCCATGTACTACGACGTGTGATCTCGACTCGTCCGCGGCGGCCCGCTCCCCTTGGGGGGCCGTTGCGTTGACGGGATCAACGCGACGGGGTGGTCGAGGGCAGGGCCCGGTCGGTGACGCTCCACAGCTTGGCCGTGTCATCCCAGCTGGCGGTCGCCAGGGTCAGCCCGTCGGGGCTAAACACCACGCCCGCCACAGCTTCGGTGTGGCCCGTGAGGGTGGCGATCGGCGTGGGGTGGGCCGGATCGGCGATGTTCCACAGCTTCGCCGTGTGGTCTCCGGCGGCGGTAGCCAGGATGCGGCCGTCGGGGCTGAAGGCCACGGCGTGCACGAAGTGGGGTTGCTCGGGGAGCGTGGCGATCGGTGCCGGGTGGGCCGGATCGGTGACGCTCCACAGCTTCGCTTTGAAGTCCGTGCTGGCGGCCACGATGCGTCCGTCGGGGCTGAACGCCACCGTTTTCGAGTACTCCGGGCCGGTCTGGCCGGTGAGGGCGACGGTGGGGTGGGCCGGATCGGCGAGACTCCAGAGCCTGACGGGGTCGGCGCCGCTGGCGGTGGCCAGGGTGCGTCCGTCGGGGCTGAACGCCACCGAGCTCACGGGCTCGGTGGCGACGGCGAGGGTGGTGGTGAGCGTGGGGTGGGCCGGATCGGCGAGGCTCCACAGCCGGACCGTGGTGTCCCCGCTGCCGACGGCCAGGGTGCGCCCATCGGGGCTGAACGCCACCGACCACTCGGTGGTGCCGTGGTCATGGGTAAAGGTGGCGGCGGCGGTCGGGTGGGCCGGGTCGGTGACGTCCCACAACCGGACCGTGGTGTCCCCGCCGGCGACGGCCAGGGTGCGCCCATCGGGGCTGAACGCCACCGAGCTCACGGTTCGGGTGTTGCCGAAGAACGTGGCGGCGAAGGTGGGATGGGCAGGGTCGGCGAGGTTCCACAGCCTGACCGTGCTGTCGTGGCCGGCGGTGGCCAGGGTGCGTCCATCGGGGCTGAACGCCACCGTGAGCACGTCCTGAGTGTGACCCGTGAGAGTGGCGATGGGCTGCCGGACGGGCGGGCGGGCGGCCTCACCAGGGCGGTTCGGGCGAGACCGGCCGGCGACAGCGAAGGCGCCAGCGCCCGCGGCCAGGACGACGACGGCCAGGCCGGCGGCAAGCCAGCGACGCGAGCGCCGTGGCCCAGGGACGGGGGACGGCGGTGCGGACGGTGTCGGGAGCCCGGCGCTGGCCATGCGCGAATCATAAATCGACAGCGGTGAGGCAGGCGGCCCGCAACTCATCGAAGGCGAACACCCGGTCAGGGAACCCTGCGGTCACTTCGTCGCTGCGGGCCAGTTTAGCCTCGACGTTCGGGGCGTCGGTCTCCTTCCGCGTCTTCGTCCGCTGGAAGGTGATGTCGTGCTGGTGCAGGAACGCACGCAGCCGTCCCCGACCAGCACACGCCGCGGGCCGCGGTTACAGGCCAAGTAGTCGGCGGTCTTGCGCCAAGCCGGCTTGCGGAGCCAGATACTTGGGGACCGCCGGGGGACCACACGTGGTGCACGGTTGCGGGCGACATGCTTACAGCCGCACATCTTCATCACGCGTATACCGTGCCTGACGTGCGGAATTGCTAACTCCAATGGCCTGGGGGTCAAGGGGTCGTGGGTTCAAATCCCGCTGTCCCGACAAAAGAATACGCAGGTCAGAGCCGATTTCTTGGAGACAGGACATCGACTCTTGTCGTCTCCGGCCTCCGTTGGGGAGAATCCTGGAAGACGATCTTGTTACGGTCATCCCTTCCCCTCTCCGGTGAGCAACCGGTCCAGCACCTGCACGGGTGATCGAGGGTTCAGCGCCCGACGGGCCGCAAGGGCCTCCCACACGCCCGTCAGGGTTTCCAGCAGCCGCGTGACCATCTCCGGCGTGACGTGCTCGTACGCCTCCTGCACGGTGTGCCTCGCATGCCCCATGTGCAGGTCCATCAGCGGCGCGGGTGTGCCGCAGCTCACCATGAGCGTCTTGTACGAGTGGCGCAGCCCGTGCGGTGTCAGCCCCGGTGCGATCGGCTCAGCTGGCCGTGACGAACGCGTTCGTCCTGCTGCGCCTGCTGCCGATGAGCGACCGGGACAAGAATGTGGAAATCCTGGCGTTGCGCCATCAGGTCGCCGTGTTCGAGCGGCAACTCGGCAACGCCAGACCCCGGTTCGACCCGATCGATCGGGCGTTCCTGGCGGCGCTCCTGCACCGGCTTCCGCGCAGCGTGCTTTGTCGGTTGCGGCTGCTGGTGCGCCCAGACACGGTCCTGCGGTGGCACCGGGACCTGCTCGCACGCCGCCACGCGGCCCGGTCCCGGCCCAAGCGGCCGGGCCGGCCGCGGACCGCGCCTTCGATCTTGGCCTTCTAACTGGCGACGATCGATGGTCTGACCCGTTCCAGGTGTCCCACGCGGTGGCATCAGCGCTCGTCGTTGCTGTGGACCATGCGCATTGCCTCCGCCGCTCGATCGAGGGCTGCGCGAAATGTGCCCCGAGCGAACTGACACTTCTGCCAGCCCTCATAAACACCCCCGACCCACGCTCGCAGGAGACCGCAGAGCCGTGCAGCAGCCGGTAGCGCAGCTTCGTGGGCTCGGCGGTGGCGAGGTCGCCGGCCAGGAGCAGCATCTGGGTTTAGGCGATCAGGTCGATGGCGGTGAGGGCGAGGTGCAGCCAGGCGGCGTTGATGGTGAAGACGCGGAACGGGAACCGGCCGAAGCCGGTGTCCTTGCCGCATCTGATGCGGCAAGGACACCGGCGCGCTGGTCAGAGGCTACAGGTCAGGTCGATTTCCACACGGCCGGCGACTTGCATGCTGCCGGGCAGCGCCGGGTTTGTCGACGTTCCCAAATATATGAATTCCAAATGTACGTTCATCTGGATTCCGGAAAGACCGGACGTTAGATGACCGGCGGGCGCGGAGACTCGCAGAAGGGAACCGGGGAGCAGGTCGGCGCTGTTGCCTGATCTGTTGAGGCCAATGCCGCGTGCCTGGACCGAGTAGTCGCCGCCAAACCAAGCCAAATTTGCACCCGCTCCCTGGTGCGGATTCGGAACCGCTGAGATTCCGATCAGCAATGATCCCGATGGCGTCGATCCCAACTGAATTTCAACGTCACCGTTGGCGAGATGGTGTATCCCTGCGCAGGCTGCCTTGCCCGAGAGGTCGCTGCTGTTGATCGGGTCTCCGTAGACATAGACGTAGCTGTTGGCGCAGCCGCCGGCGACGGGGTCGACGCTGAGGAAGCGGCCCTCGGATGCCTGGTAGGCGCGGGCGCCCAGGATGGTGATGCCGAGGGCGTCGTCGGTGAGCTTGCCGTTGGCGCCGAAGGCGCCCAGGGTATTGCCGCCGTTGGCGTTGCCGGTCGGCGGGCCGGCGATGCGCTGGCCCCATGGGTCGTAGCTGACCGGCCCGGTGACGCGGACGCCGGAGGTGCTGGCGGTCGCGGTGACGTGGCCGTGGAGGTCCGGGTACGACCATACGTTGCCGCTGGACTGCACTGTGACGGTCACGCCGCCCGGCAGGGCGACGAGCTGCTGGACCACGGTGTTGGAGGCGTCGAGGGTGGCCGCGGACCGGTCGGTGAAGCCGGCGTAGGCGTAGCGGACGGTAGTGCCGCCCGCGGTGTGGGCGATGACCCGGTCGAGCGCGTCGTAGGTGTAGCCGCTGCCGCCGGCGGCGGTCATGCGGTCCGCGGCGTCCCAGGTGAGGGTGGTGCCGTGGTCGTTGGTCTGGTTGCCGTGCGCGTCGTAGGCGTACTGACTGTTGGTGCCGGCCGAGGTGATCGACGCGACGAGCTGGTCGGCGCCGTTGTAGCAGTAGTGCGTGCTGCTCGCCGAGCCGCCGGTCGGCGTGGTCGTCACGCTGGTCCGGTTGGTGTTGGCGCCCTGGCCGGGAGAGGTGCAGTTGTCGCCGGCGGGGTTGGTGCCGTACCCGTAGGTGGCCTGCGCGCCGGGCAGGTAGGCGCTGGCCAGCCGGCCCGCGCTGTCGTAGGTGTAGTCGGTCGCGCTCGCCCCGGCGGGGTTGGCGTTGGTGAGGCTGGTGCCGTCGATGTTCTGCAGCTCGCTGGTGATGCGGCCGGCCGCCGAGCGGACGATCTGGTTGCCGGTGATCAGCGCGCCGGACGAGGTGTTGTTGAAGGTCAGGCCGCTCTGGTTGCCGTAGACGTCGTACGTCAGGAAGCCCGTCGTGCCGTTGCCGTAGGTCACGGAGGACAGGCGGCCGTTGCCGGCGTCGTAGTGGTTGGCGGCCTGCTGGGTCCCGTTGACGGTGACGGTGTTGACGTTGCCGCTGTTCGGGTCGTAGGCGGTGACGATCGAGCCGCCCGGCCCCGAGATCGCGGTGTTCTGGCCCGCCTGGTTGAACGTGGTGGTGCTGGTCTTGCCGTTGGCGTCGGTGTAGCTCACCCACCGCCCGAGCAGGTCCACGGTGGACGTCACCGTGCCGTTGCCGTCGGAGACGCTGGAGACGAGCGGGTTGCCGCCCACGGCGTAGGTGTAGGTGACGGTGCGGGCGGGGGCGCCGTTGAACGCCGGCCAGGTCTGGCTGGTGATGCGGCCGCCCGCGTCGTACGTGGTGCACTGCCACGACACCGTGCCGATGCTCGTCGACGGCCCGACGCGGCGGCCGGCCTTGCGCCCGTTGGCGTCGTAGACGAACTGCTGGACCCGGGCCGGCGCGCCGGCGCTGGGCGCCGGGTCTGTCTGCGTCTGCAGCAGGCCGCCCTGCGGCGTGCTGGCGGATACCCCGCAGACCGCGGCGAGCGGGCCTGCGCTACCGCTGTAGTACGTGTAGGTGGTGGCGGTGCCGGCCGGCAGCGTGTTGGAGGTCTTGCGCAGGTATGTCGACGCGCTCGGCGTCTCGTAGGTGTTGGTGGTGGTGAGCCCACCGACGGTGGTCGAGGTGGCCAGGCCGTACTGCGGGCCTAGGTTCGCGTTGCTGTAGCTGGTCGTGGTGGTCACGCCGTCGGAGTCGACGGTGCTCGTCGTGAGCCGGTAGCCCGGGCCGAGGTCCGAGGCGGGCACCACGTGCCAGCCCGGGTCACTCTGTGACTCGAACACGATGGCGAACTCGTTGAGCTGGGTCGCCGAGCCCTGGAAGTCCACCTGGATGGAGTGCACGCCGCCGGCGGCCCCGGTTCCGCCGTCGAGGTCGTCCTGGCGGAGCTGGCCGGGGACGAAGCCGAAGGTGTCCGTGCCGGCGTGCATCACGACGTGCCCGTCGAGGGAGAAGGTGAACGGCTGGCTGGTCATGGTCGAGACGTTGTAGGCGCCGCCGGCGAGGGTGATGTTGCCGGTGAGGCGCAGGCTCCAGTGGCCCGAGGCGTCGGAGCCGACCGGCGGTGCGCCGGCGTCCCAGTGCGCGCACAGCCCGGGGTTCGGCCGCGGCCCGCACAGCGATTGCGGCTTGGCGCCGCCGACGCCGGTGGTGTGCAGCGCCGCGGTGCCGGCCCCCTGCCCGTTGGCCCAGTAGGTCGCGGCGAGGCCGGTCATGCCCTCGTCGTAGCCGTTGTGGGTGTGCGGTACGGCCGGGATGCCGCAACCGGCGGTGCCCTGCGGGTTGGCCACCGGCAGGTACCCCTGGATCGGCGCGATCGGGATGATGCGGGAGTCGGGCCAGCCGCCGCTGAAGCAGGCCAGTGGTGCAGGCCCGTAGGTGTCGGTGACGTCGCCGCGCGTGTTGTACACCACGCTGGTCTGCTCGCCCGCCGCGTCGACCGAGGCGATCTGCTGGTCGGCCCCACACGCGCCGAAGAAGCACGTCTGATTGGGCGCGATCGCGTTCATCCAGACGGCGGCCGTCGAGCGTCCTGACGAGTCGTACTGCTTGATGATCCGGCCGTGCGAGTCCCACATGGTGCGCTGCGCGTAGCCCGACGACGGGGTGAACCCGGCGATGGCCACGTCGGTGTGGTCGCTGGCGTAGGTGTAGGTGCGGGCGGGCCGGGGTGCGCCGGTCGTCGGGGCGGGCTGGATGACCTTGGCGACCCGGCCGCTGCTGTCGTAGCAGATCTGCGTGTCCACCGGGGTGACGGCCAGGCCCGTGGTGCCGGCCGGGCAGTTGACCGCCGTGCCGGGCGCACCGCCGGCGGCGACGTAGCTGTAGGCCAGCGCGTCGCGGATGTCGGCGAGCTTGTTGTCACTGTCGTAAGCCAGCGTGGTGGTCTGGCTGCCCGGGTGGTTCACCGCGGCGATCTGGCCGTTGCTGTTGTACCCGAAGGTCGTGGCGGTGCCGTCGAAGTAGCCGACCTTGCACAGCAGGCCCGCGGGGGCCGGGTTGACGCCCGGGCAGGACGGGTCGCCGCCGTAGGTCAGGTTGACGGATCGCCCGGAGACCGGGTCGGTGATGGTGCGCAGCAGGGCCGGGGTACCGCTGTAGGTGTAGCGCAGCGCGGCCGGGTGCAGGTCGTCGGCGACGGTGACCATCGAGGCGAGGCTGCCGTCGGCGTTGAACGTGTACAGCAGGCCACCAGAGGTCAGCTGGAGGTGCCCGTTGCCGTCGACGTTGAGCAGGTCGTGGCTGCCGGGCACGGTCTCGTAGACGTTGAGCGAGCTCCGCACGAACGTCGCGGTCTGACCGTCGGCGGACTGCAGCACGACCTGGCCGCCCTGGTCGTCGGCGTGGACCCAGGTGACCTTGGACGGGTTGGCGAGCATGGTCCAGCCCGGCGGGAGGCCGGTCGCGGCCGGGGTGAGCCAGCCGCTGGGCACCACGAACGCCGACGGCGTGTTCGGGTCGGTGATGGCGGTGTTCTTCGCCCACAGCTGCGCGGTGCCGAACCCGTAGTGGTTGGTGTCCCAGTCGTCGACCTCGATCTGGAACTGGCCGGGCCCGTTGAGCACGGTCGAGCCGTACGACGCTCCGGTGGTGCCGGCCGTGCCGGCCCAGTTGTCGTACGTGGGTGTGGACGAGTTGTTGAGGTAGACGCGCATGCCGCCGGTGGTCAGGCCGCCCAGTTTCCACGTTCCGGACGGCAGGGTCAGCACCCCCGTCCAGCGCGCCGCGAACGGCGTCGTGGCGCCGAGCCCGCCGACCGGTGGGGTGCCGCTCCACGTCGCGTTGACCCCGGCCTCGGTCCGCTCCGCGAGGGCCGCGCCGGTGACGGCGTGGCTGCCGCTGTCGGCGTAGTAGTGCGCGGTGATGCCGTAGTTACCGCCCTTGGCTACCGACGCCTCCGCCGAGTCATAGCTCAGGGCGAGCCCGGCCGACCCGGAGACGGTCTGCATACCGGGCGTGCCGACCGTCACGGCAAGGTTGCCGGTGAGCAGGTTGACGGTCTCGCTGGCCGGCGCCGTGTGCGGCGACGGCGAACCCTTGCTCGGGCTGGGAGAGCCGGCCGGCGGGCTGCCGACGGTGTCGGTCGGCGACGGGCCGCCGCCGGCGAGACGCTGCCGGATCTGGAAGTTCACGGACCAGCCCGCGGCGGCCGGCGGCACGTAGCTGAAGTCGGTGGTGTCCCACTGCTGGGTGATCGCGTTCTGGACCCGCGCGTAGTAGGTCACGCCGTCGTGGAGGCTGCCCGGCGGCACCCTCCAGCTGGTCTGGTTGTCCAGCCAGCCGGAGTCGACGATGATGCCGGTGCCGTCCGGCGAGGTCGAGATCTGGAAGTCGTAGGCGACGTACGACTCGTTCGCCACGGGCGCCGCGGTCAGCGTCGGCGTGGTGCTCGACAGCACGCTGCCGGTCGCGGGCGAGGTGACGGTGGTGGGGGGCGGCTGCTGCACGTAGGAGAACACCGCGTACGTCCGGGCCGGGTCGAAGGTGGCCAGGCTGCTGCCGCCGGCCAGGACGTGGTCGGCCGAGATCCCGAACCACCATCCGTCGGTCCGGCCCTTCATGTAGGCCAGGAGCTGCGGATTCGCGGTGACCCCGGCGAAGAAGCCCTCGTCCATGTCCGCCGGGTCCTGCATCACCAGCTGACCGGCGCCCATCCAGTAGTAGTTCGGGGTGTCCGATGCCGACAGCGGCATGCCGTACACGGTCTCGCCGAACAGCATGCAGGCGACCGTGCAGTACGACAGGAAGCTCGCCAGCGACAGCTGCCACGGCCGCCCGCCCGGCCGGACCGGCGGCAGGGTCGGGGCGGGAAAGTACACGCCGCCACGCCACACGGTCGAGGTGCCCTCCCGGCCGACCTTCATGACGTTGTTCTGGACGGCGCCGAGGTTGCTGGCACTCACCATCCGCGTCGCGTCGATCGTGCCCCCGAAGGTCGGGTCGACGACGACCGGGAACGCCGAGGCCGGCAGCCCGGCCAGCCAGCTCTGCGACACCGACACGCGCACCACGTCGCCGGCGACGCTCAGCCGCACCTTCGACTCCGCGGTCCGGTCCTCCCGGGTGGCGGTCGGGGACGTCTTGCGTTCCGGGTCCTTGTACCGCGGCAACGCGACCGTCGTCGTCGGCGCCGGGAGTGACCCGACCACCTTGCCGCCCGCGACGATGTCCACGCCGCCGGAGCGGTTCGCGACGGGCTTGCCGCCGGAGACCTTGAACGCGAAGCTCGCCGGGGCCTGCGGTCCACCGAGGACCAGATCCTCCTTGACCCCGCTCGACGTGACCTGGTCCCTGAGGTCGACCAGCGGCCAGATGCCCCGGTACGTCGCCGTGTCACCGGACACCGACGGCTGCAGGCCGGGGTCGCTGACCTTCTGCGGGGCGAAGCCGATGGTGTGCTCGCCGAGCGTGACCTGCTCGGCGCCGCCCGCGGCGCCGGCCGGGCCGAGCGTGACCTGCCAGCTGTTCGCGGTCGCCTGCCACCACCCGGGCTTGCCCGGCACGGGCGAGAGGGTCGAGTCGATCGGCGACCACACGCCGGATGCGGTCTCGTAGAACTGCGGCGTCAGGTACTGGCGCACCGACAGGCTGCCGTCGACGTTGCGCCACGTCGACGAGTACGTGGTGCGCTGGGTCAGCAGCTCGCCCTCGGGCGTCGGCTGCTTGTGCCGCGCCACGTCCGTCGCGGAGCGCCCAGCCGGCGCCTTCACCACCGGCTTGGCCAGCGGCGCGGACGGCAGCAGCCCCTGCGGGGCCTTCTGCTTGGCGGGCGCGGCGACGGCCTGGGATGCGCCCGGGACCAGGGTCAGCGGCACGGCTAGGGCCGCTAGGACAGCAAGAACCGACAATCGTTTCGTCGTTCGCACGATGAACTCCCCGTGGTGGGCGATATGCGGCGCAGCTTTGCACAGATATTGATCTCTAGCCGATGATCCAAGGCGGCATTCAATCGACGTTCATCTGTCGTGCGCCCGCCGTCGGCACCATCGGTGACAACTCCCGACATTGCGGGCACCGGCTAGCGGGCCAAGATCACCTCAACGCCGGGAATGACGAGGCGGCGGCGGCCCCTTTGCCACTCCCGAGCACCTATGCATCCATTGTGGACAGCTGCGTGGAAGATTTGCCGCCCGTACTGAGTCGCGTTTCCGCGCACATGTGAGTATTCGTACTCAGGCGGCCGGCCCGGACCGGTCAGTAGCGTCCCCTCCATGCACATGCTCATCGCCGGGTGGCGTCGATGCGGAGCGCGACGGACGGCGGTCGTGCGGCTGGTCGGCGCGCTGACCGCGGCCGCGGTCGCGCTGGCGGGCTGCGCGACCGGGCCCGTCGACGGCAACACGTTGGCGCGCGACGCCGCTGAGTGGACGGCGAAGCAGCTCAACGACAAGTTCGGCCGGCGCATGCGGGCCCGTGACGCCGAGTACATCGCCGCCACCGAGATCCCGGCCGAGCCTCAGGACGTCGGGGAGGTCCGGGTGACACCGCTGGCCTGGTCCGGGCGGACCAGCGGGGACGAGACGGCCACCATCGACGTCCGGTTCGCGGCGACGGTGCCGAGCCGGGAACCGGCCTCGTTCGGCGATCGCGGCAACACCGCCGGCAGCGCCACCCGCTGCTACCGCTACGAACTGCAGCTGTACCGCGACACCGGCTACCACGAGATCCGGTGCCCGCAGGGCGTGACGCCGCCGGCGCCCTCGGCCTCGCCGGTCCTGACGCTGCCGCCGGACGCCAATGACCGTCTCACCGCGGCGCTGCGCAGCGCCACGCCGGACACGCTCGCCAACGTGGTGCGGGCCGCGTTCCCGCAGGACGGTATCCGCGTCGACACCGTCATCTACCAGGACACCATGGTGGCCGCGGTCGGGGTACCGGCCGAACGGGACTGCCTCGTGATGATCCGCACCCCCGACGGGATGCTCAAGCAGGTCTCCTACGATCGCATCCAGCTCGAGCCGGGCGAGACCGGCTGCAACACCCGCCTGTACACCAACCCGCCCCGGTAAACACCGCCGACCCCGCGTCAGGTCTGCGGATGGGACGCCATGTAGGCGAGCCAGCCGCCGTATGCGGTGATGTCGGGGGCCTGCTCGACAGCCACGGCCTCACACAGGAAGCCGGTGACGGTCGAGCCGTCCTCGAGCTGCACCTGGCCCAGCGCCATGGGGGTGGGCAGCGCGGCCAGGAACGGGCCGACCGCGGCCTGTGGCAGCTCCCACAGCTCGCCTTCGATGGCGCCGCCACCGTCGGTGACGCGGACCAGTCCCGGTTTCGGTGGTGCGGTGGCCAGGGCGTGCAGCCGGTACTGCGGTGCGGTGCGGACCGGGCGGAGCAGGCGGCCACCCGCCCCGGTGAGCTGATGGTTGAGCGGCTGTCCGCTCAGGTGCGCGCCGACCACCATCACCGGCAGTCCTCGGCCGCCCCTGCCCGCCGGGGCCTCGCCGGTCAGCAGTGCGGCGATGTCGCCGGCGACCGCGTCGGCGAAGCCGCGCGCGACGACCTGGACGCCGAAGTTGGTGCCGCCGGCCTCGCCGGCCGGCACGGCGACGGCGCTGAGGCCGAAGAGGTTGCAGAAGTTGGTGTAGGTGCCGACGGCGGCGTTGACACCGATCGGGTCGGCGTCGACCTCGGCAATCGTCGGGTGGATCGGGGCGGTCGGCAGCAGCAGCGCGTCCGCGTCGCCCCAGGCGGTCATGGCCTCACGGCGCAGGTGCGCCAGCCGTTCGGTGTCGGCGACGAGCACGTGGGCGGGGATGTCGCGCGCGGCACCGATGATCGCCCGGACGGTCGGGTCGATCTCGTCGGGGTGCCCGTCGATGAAGTCGCCGACGGCGGCGTACCGTTCGGCGACGAACCCGCCGTTGTAGAGCAGTTTCGCCGCGGCGAGGAACGGTGCCAGCCGGATCGGGCGCAGTCGGGCGCCGCGGGTCTGCAGGGACGTCGCGGCCTGCTCGAACGCGTCGAGCCACGCCGGTGCCATGCCGGTCAGCTCGCCGCGGTCCGGCACCGCGACGATCGGGTGCGGCGGCGCGGCCAGCGGTGCGTCCGCCGGGAACACCGGATCGCTCATGATGGCCATGGCCTCCGTGCCTTCGGTGACGGTGCGGGCGAAGACGGTGACGCAGTCGAAGCTGCGGCAGGCCGGCACCACCCCGTCGGTGGGGACGAGCCCCGGTGTGGGCTTGACACCGACGATGCCCTGGAACGCGGCGGGCACCCGGCCGGAGCCGGCGGTGTCGGTGCCGACGGCCAGGTCGGCGATGCCGAGCGCGACGGCGACGGCGGAGCCGGAGCTGGACCCGCCGGCGACCCGGGCGGGGTCGCGGGCGTGCCGGACCGCGCCGTACGGGCTGCGTGTGCCGACGAGGCCGGTGGCGAACTGGTCCAGGTTTGTCTTGCCGAGGATCAGTGCGCCGGCGTCGACGAGGCGCTGCACGGCGGGGGCGCTTCGTCCGGGCCGGTAGGCGTACGCCGGGCAGGCCGCCGTGGTGGGCAGGCCCGCGACGTCGATGTTGTCCTTGACCGCGAGCAGCCGCCCGGCCAGCGGCAGGTGTTCTCCGGCGGCGAGGCGGGCTTCCACGGCAGCGGCGTCGGCGAGCACGTCACGCTCCGGGCGCAGCATGATCCACGCTTCGGGTCGTTCGCCGAGGGCGAGCCGGGCGTAGGCGGCGCGGACGCGGTCGGTCGGTGTCATGCCAGCACCACCAAAGGGCTGCCCGGTGCGACCTGGGTGCCGGGAGTGACGAGGATGTCGATGACCGTACCGTCGCGCGGTGCGGTGACGACGCTCTCCAGTTTCATCGCCTCGAGGGCCAGCAGCGGCTGCCCGGCGGCCACGCGGTCGCCGGGGCGGACGTCGACCCGCCACACGCTGGCGACGAACGGGGCCTCCACCAGTGCGCCGCCGTCCGGCACGGACACTGTTGCGGCGGCGGGCGGCGCCTGCGGTTCGGGGCGGGGGTCGAACTCGCCGGCCGCGGCCCAGGCTTCGCGTTCGGTGCCGAACGCGGCGGCCTGCTTCGCCCGGAAGGCGGCGATGGAGGCGGCGTTGTCGGCCAGGAAGGCTTCGTGATCGGCGAGGCGGAAGGTACCGTCGTCGATGCGCAGCCGGTGCCGCCCGGCGGCGACGTCGGCGCGCAGGTCGAGCAGTTCCTCGGCGCCGACCGGGTACCACTGGATGCGGTCGAAGTGGCGCAGCAGCCACGGGTCACCGGTTGCGCGCTGCCAGCGGGACCAGACCTGCACGGTACGGCCGACGAACTGGTAGCCGCCGGGGCCTTCCATGCCGTAGATGCACAGGTAGGCACCGCCGATGCCGACGGCGTTCTCCGGGGTCCAGGTCCGGGCCGGGTTGTACTTGGTCGTGACGAGCCGGTGCCGCGGGTCGAGCGGGGTCGCGACCGGTGCGCCGAGGTAGACGTCACCGAGGCCGAGGACCAGGTAGCTGGCGTCGTAGACGGTGCGGTAGACGTCGTCGACCGACGCCAGGCCGTTGACCCGGCGGATGAACTCGATGTTCCACGGGCACCACGGGGCGTCGTCGCGGACACCGTTGATGTAGCGGGCGATGGCCTCCCGGGTGGCCGGGTCGTCCCAGGACAGCGGCAGGTGCACGGTCCGGCTGGGCACGGCCAGGTCGCGGGTGGCGGGCAGGTCGGCCTTCAGCGCGCGGACCAGTCCGAGCAGCTTGCGCACCGGCAGCCGGGCCGGGTCGACGTGGACCTGCAGCGAGCGGATGCCCGGGGTGAGGTCGACGACGCCGCCCAGGCCCTCGGCACGCAGCCGGTCCATCAGGGCGTGGGCGCGCATCCGCAGGCCGAGGTCGAGGGTCATCGGGCCGTACTCGATGAGCAGGTTGTCGTCGCCGGAGCGCCGGTAGGTGACATCCTCGTCGCGGGCCAGGATGCCGTCGTCGGCCGGCTGCAGCAGCGGTGTGCAGTCGAGGTCGGAGACGGGCACGAACCGCACGGTGTCGCCGGGGGCGAGCTGGCCGAGCTTCCACCGGTCGGCGGTGATGACGGTGGCCGGGCAGACGAACCCGCCGAGGCTGGGTCCGTCCGGGCCGAGCAGGATCGGTACGTCGCCGGTGAAGTCGACGGCGCCGACCGAGTACGGGGTGTCGTGGATGTTCGACGGGTGCAGCCCCGCCTCGCCGCCGTCGGTGCGCGCCCAGCGCGGCTTCGGGCCGATCAGCCGGACGCCGGTGCGGGCGGAGTTGAAGTGCACCTGCCACTGCGCGGCGTAGAACGCGTCGATGTCCTCGCGGGTGAAGAACTCGGGGGCCGCGTGCGGCCCTTCGGTTACTCTGAGCCGCCAGTCACCGCCGATCACCGGTCGCTGCGCCACCGGTACGGCAGCGGTGGCTGCTCCGGTCGGTGCTGCCGTGCGCAGCACGTCGCCCAGGCGCAGGGTTCGGCCGCTGTGCCCGCCGAACTGCCCGAGGGCGAACGTCGCCGCACTGCCCAGGTACGCCGGGACGTCGAGCCCGCCGGTGAAGAGCACGTAGGTGCGCAGGCCGCCGCCGGTCGCCCGGCCCACGTCGAGGACCGAGCCGGCGGGCACCCGGACCGGCTCCCAGCGGGGCACCGGGACGCCGTCGACGGTGACCGGCATCGCGGCGCCGGTGACGCAGATGGTGGTGTCGGCGGTGAACCGTAGCGCCGGTCCGTCGACGGTGCACTCCAGGCCGGGCGCGCCTTCGGGGTTGCCGAGCGCCTTGTTGCCGAGCCGGAACGAAAGGTCGTCCATCGGCCCGGACGGTGGCACACCGACCTCCCACAGCCCGGTGCGGCCCGGCCAGTCCTGCACGGCCGTCAGCGTGCCGGCCCGTTCCACGACGATGCGCGGCTCCATGTCGTGCACGCCGGTGAGGGTCGCCGTCGCGTGCCGGGCGGCGAGCACGTCGCCGTGGCCGGCCGCCGCCCGCAACAGGCCGAGGTTGGTTTCGATGCCGTCGACGCGGGTGGCGAGCAGGGCGGTGCGCAGGTTGGCGAACGCCTCGTCGCGGGTCGCTCCGGTCACGATGACCTTTGCGAGCATCGGGTCGTACGCCGTGCTCACCTCGGTACCGGCCTCGACCCAGCCGTCGACCCGCACGCCGGCCGGGAACTCGACATCGGTGACGAGGCCAGCGCTGGGCCGGTGGTCCTGGGTGGGGTCCTCGGCGTAGACCCGGGCCTCGACGGCGGCGCCGGCCCCGCCCCGGCGGGGGGTGTCCAGGACGGTGTCGTCGCCCTGGGCCAGGCGCAGCATCCACTCGACCAGGTCGATGCCGAGGACCTCCTCGGTGACCGGGTGCTCGACCTGGAGGCGGGCGTTGACCTCGAGGAAGGACGCCTGTTCGCGTTCGGCGTCGTAGACGAACTCGACAGTACCCGCCGACCGGTAGCTCACCGACGCGCACAGGGCCGCCGCCGAGGTGTGCAGCCGCTCACGCACGGCGTCGGACAGTCCGGGCGCGGGCGCCTCCTCGATCACCTTCTGGTTGCGGCGTTGCAGGCTGCAGTCGCGGTCGCCGAGCGCGACGACGCGGCCGTGGCCGTCGCCGAAGACCTGGACCTCGACGTGGCGGGCCCGCCGGACGAAGCGTTCCAGGAAGACGCCGCCGCTGCCGAAACTGGCGACGGCGAGGCGCTCCACGCGGTCGTAGGCGGCGGTGAGCTCGGCTGGTGTGTGGCATGCCTGCATGCCGATGCCGCCACCGCCACCGGTCGCCTTGACCATCACCGGGTAGCCGATCCGGCCGGCGGCGGCGAGAGCCTCGTCGAGGCCGGACAGCAGACCGGTGCCCTCGATCATCGGTACGCCGGCCGCGTGGGCCAGCTCACGCGCGGTGTGCTTGGCGCCGAATGCGGTGAGCTGGGCGGGTGTCGGCCCGACGAAGGCGAGCCCGGCCGCTTCCACGGCGGTGGCGAAGGCGGCGTCCTCGGAGAGGAATCCGTAACCGGGGTGCACGGCACCGGCGCCGGTGGACAGCGCCGCGTCGAGCACGCGGTCCACCAGCAGGTAGCTCTGCCGGGCCGGGGCCGGCCCAAGCCGTACGGCCTGGTCGGCCAGGCGCACGTGCGGGGCGCCGCGGTCCGGGTCGGAGAAGACTGCGACCGTCTTGAGGCCGAGCCTGGCGGCGGTGCGGATGATGCGGCAGGCGATCTCGCCGCGGTTGGCGACCAGCAGGGTGTCGAACACGCGGCTACTCCCCCGTGATGATCATGCGGACCGGCGTCGGGTCGAAGCCGTTGCACGGGTTGTTGATCTGCGGGCAGTTCGAGATGAGGACCAGCACGTCCATCTCGGCGCGCAGCGCGACCCGCAGGCCGGGGGCGGAGATGCCGTCGACGATGCCGAGGCTGCCGTCCGGGTCGACCGGCACGTTCATGTACCAGTTGATGTTGCTGACCAGGTCCCGTTTGCCCAGGCCCCACCGGGCGCCCTCGATGAGGAAGTTCTCCACGCAGGCGTGCTGGTGCTTGGTGTGCTGCCCGTAGCGCAGGGTGTTCGACTCGCGGCTGCAGGCGCCACCGACGGTGTCGTGCCGACCCACCTCGTCGCCGACGACGGTCATCAGCGCCCGGCCTTCGCTGGAGCGCAGCACGCTGCCGGTCGTCAGGAAGATGCCGCCCTGCGCGGCGATCGTGTCCGGCGCCGAATAGCGTTCGCTGGTGTCCTCGGCGTTGTAGAGCAGACAGTCGACGGCCTGGTTGCCGTACAGATCCACGATGGTCAGGACCTGGCCGCGGCGCACGATCGCCGACCACGGCGCGCGGGCCGCGACGGTCTCGTCGAGCACGATCCGGCCGGCGACCAGCGCCGGTGACGCGGTGGCGGTCATGCGATCCCCCGGGCGGTGAGGTAGTCCGCGGTGTTGAGCAACGCGCGCTCACCTTCCGGCGTCCGCGACCACAGGGCGTCGCTCGGCGCGGTGGGCAGGCCGGGCCGGGCCTCGATGCGTACGGGTGTGCAGGTGTACGCCTCGCGCGGATCGAGCGGGTGCGGCACGTTGGCCAGCAGCACGATCAGCGGCATCTCCGCGCGCAGTTCCACAGTCGCCATGGCCCCGGCCGACCCGAGCCAGATGCACGCGCCGTCGTCGCCGACGCGGACTCCCTGGAAGAACGAGATGCATGGCGGCAGGTCCCGGCGGGTCAGGCCGTGTTTGGCGGCGGCCAGGGTGAACAGCTCCCGCCCGGCCGGTGTCGTGCCGTGCGGCGAGCCGTCGCCGTACCGGTCGGTGTTGCTGGTCAGCGTGGAGGTACCGCAGAAGGTGTCCGAGCGGTCCCGGGCGCCGGCCGTCACCGAGGCGAGGACGCGCCCCTGGTCGGACAGCAGCAGGTGGCCTTCGCCGATGTACGCCTGCCACAGGACTTTGACGGTGTCGGCGACGTTGAGGCGCTCCCACGGCTCGTCGGCGTTGAACGCCAGCACCGACACGCAGGCGTCGCCGTACAGGTCGGTCAGGCGCAGTGTGGTGCCGCGGGCCAGCCGTTTGCCGGCGTAGCCGCCGCCCGGGACGGTCTCGGCCCAGCTGAGGCCGTCACCGGCCGGGACGGTGGGCATGCACTCCACCACGGTGCCGCCCTGGGCGCGGGCGTGTTCGCGCGCGCCGGCGGTGGTGGCGGTGCTCATGCGGTCTCCCCCGCGGCGACGGGCGCGGGGACGGGCGCGGCGAAGTCCAGCCGCGGGTGCAGGGTCGCGACCCTGGCGCGATAGCGCAGGTAGGCCAGCGCTCCGGCGAGCAGGGCGGCGCCGACGAACAGCAGCGAGAAGTAGTGCAGGTACCAGTGGGTGCCGGCCGGGTCGTAGACCTCCTGCCGAGGCCAGCCCAGGTTGAGGATCATGCCGATGCCGTACAGCACGGCCGCGGCGTTGACGACGATGCCGAACCGGCCGAGGGAGAACAGTTTGCCGCCGCGTTCGGTGGCGCCGGCGCCCTCGCTGCGCGGCCAGCCTCGGCCCCGCCGGATCAGCAACGGGACCGTGACCAGGGCGTAGGCGATGTAGAGCAGGACGATGCAGACGCTGGTCAGGGCGGTGAACAGGGCGGCCTGGCCGATGTTGACCAGCAGGACCGCGGCCGCGCCGACACCGACGACGATCGCCGGCAGCGCCGGCGTACCGGTGCGCGGGTTGACCTTGCTGAGCGCGCCGGAGAACGGCAGGACACCGTCGCGCGCCATCGAGAAGATCATCCGGCTGCCGGCGGTCTGGATCGCCAGGGTGCAGACCGCGACGGCGATCGCCACGTCGACCAGCAGGACCCGGCCGCCGGTCTGGCCGAGGCGGCTCGTCAGCACGTACGGCAGGCCTTCGGTGGCCAGCCGGCCATCGGTCAGGCTCGGCGCGGCCATCAGCGCGACCAGCAGCATCAGGCCGCCGCCGATACCGGAGGCGGCCAGCGCCCGCAGGATCGTCCGCGGCGCGATGTGCCGCGGGTCGCGGGTCTCCTCGCTGAGCTCGCCGGCGCTGTCGAAACCGACCACCACGTACGCGGCCATCAACGCCGACACCAGGAACGGACCGACGTAGGACAGGCCGCTGCCCAGACCGCCGGTGTCGAAGACCACGCCCGGTCCCCGCTCGACGTTGAACAGCAACAAGATCACGACGGCCGCGACACCGATGATCTCGAGGGTCACACCGGTGCTGTTGACGATCGCCATGAGCCGCACGCCGCTGACGTTCACCAACGTGGTCAACGCGATCAGGACGGAGCCGAGGACGACGGCGTTGGTGGCACCGCTGGTGGAGGTGAGCGCGGGATCGCCGCCGACGAGCTGGAAGCCGGACCAGATCTGCGGAAGCACCACCTGCAGGGCGATCGCGGCGGCGGCGACCGTGACGATCTGCGCGACGATCATGACCCAGCCGGCGAACCAGCCGATCGTGGCGTTCGACAACCGGCGCGACCACTGGTAGATGCAGCCGGAGAGCGGGTAGCGGGCGGCGAGCTCGGCGAAGTTGAGCGCCACCATGAACTGGCCGGCGAAGACCAGCGGCCAGGTCCAGAAGAAGGCTGGGCCGCCGAACGAGAACCCGAAGGCGAAGAGCTGGAAGACCGTCGTGAGGATCGACACGAAGGAGAAGCCGGCGGCGAAGGACGCGTAACTGCCGATGCTGCGGCGCAGTTTGGGCTCATAGCCGAAACCACGCAGGTCCACGGCGTCAGCTCCGTCGCCCGCCGGCGGTGGCGCCAGGGTGGGGGTAGTGGACAAGACCGCCTCCTCGATGCAGGCGGCGGCGGGTGCTGGCCGACCCGCCGCCCGAATACCTGTCGGGTGACAGATTTACCGGCGTGAGATCGACGGTCGTTTCCCCGCCGTAAACCTTCGATTGCCGGATGTGTCGGCGCGGTTACGTCGCAGCCGGATCGACCGGAACATCGACCGCGTGCGACGATGCTGGCGTGAGCTCCGCACCTTCAGTCGGTCGTCCCCGCTCCGGAGCTCGGCGCCTGCCTGTCGGTACGGCGCGGGAAGAGATCCTCGACGCCGCGGCCGAGCTGTTCGCCGAACGGGGGTACGCCGCCACGTCGACCCGCATGATCGCCGAGATGGTCGGGGTGCGGCAGGCGTCGCTCTACTACCACTTCAGCACCAAGGAGCAGATCCTCGCCGAACTGCTCGAGTCGACCGTCGGCCCGTCCCTGGCCTACGCCGAGCGACTGGCCCAGGAGGCACTGAGCCCCGCCGATGCCCTCCATGCGCTCGTCCGGTACGACGTCGGGGTCCTGCTCGGCGCACCCTGGAATGTCGGCATCCTCTACGCCCTGCCCGAGATCGCGACCGAACCGTTCACCCGCTTCCGCACCGACCGCGAGCAGCTCAGGGCCGCCTACCGCCGCCTGGTCGCGGCCGTCGCCGGCGCCTCTTCGCCGGACGCCGACGTGACCGGCGACCTGGTCTTCGGCATGGTGGAGAGCGTCATCGGCATGCGCCGCGACCTGCCGGCACTGCCACCGCCGGGCCGGCTCCAACAGACGGTGGCCGCCGCGGCATTACGTCTCGCCATCGGCCCGTGAGCCGGCCGGATTGACGCAACGGGCATGAACCTTCGTCACTCGCGGACCCTGCTCCGGCTTCGGCGTCACACCAGGACCTCCCCGCCGTAGCGGTAGCCCGTTGGCAGCCGCAGCGGCCGGCCTCGTACTGCCGGTCGGGCTCGCCGAGGCGTCCCGGGTGCTGCGCCCCGGCGGGACCCTCCTGCGGGCCTGGCACTCCGCCACCTCGGGCAGCCCGATACGCCGCCCACTGACCAGGAGCGAGCGGTGGTGGAGCGGGCTGGTCGACGCGGTCCGGGACGAGTTCGGCGACGCCCGGCGCCACGAGTTGCGCTACCTCACCGTCTGCACGGCTATGGCCTCACCTGCCGACGAGCCGGCCTGCGGCACCGCCACGCCGCGGGTTTCGTGTGGCGCTCGGTGCATCGCTGCCGCCGACCCGGGTGGCTCGGAAGCCGCGGAGGTGCAGGCTGTTGCTGACGACGACCGACGAGAACGCCATGGCTGCGCCGGCGAGCATCGGGCTAAGCAGCCGGCGGGCCACGAGCGGCAGGAGCGCGCTGACGACAACGCCGACGGGCAGGTCGGCGATATCGGCCAGCGTCACGCTCCCGGTTGATCCGGAAATACGGGCGCGGCCCGCGGTTCACGACACGTGCCATGTGCTGTTGTTCCGCAATCAGTGCTGTTGTCTCAGCCAGGGGGCATACCGGCTAACGAATCCAGTTCGCGGTGGCCGCCTGCAGGTTGACATAGAAGTCCAAACGGCCGGGCAGCTCCATGGTGGCTACTGGGGTCAAGGAGTCGTGGGTTCACATCCCGCTGTCCCGACGCGGCCAGAGGGCTGATCCACTTCAAGGTGTCCAGCGCAAGAGAACCGGATCACCGCCGCTGAACACCAGCCCAGCGGTCGAGAACCGGCCCAGGTCGGCGTGGTACGGGTGTGCGCCGACCTGGATGAGACCCGGCCGGGCCGGTGATGCCGTTCTGTCCGCGATCACGCTAAGGGTGCCAGACGGTCGTGGGCGATACCGTCGCCTGTCCACGCCGTGCCAGCCGCTCCTCGAATGCCCGCTGCCCTTGCCGGGTTCCGTGGACCAGCATCACGCTACCGGGTTCGATGTCCCGGATCACCTCGACTAGTTCGTCCTCGGACGCGTGCGCGCCGAGCTGGCAGTCGATGATGCGGGCCCTGACCTCCACAAGGCTGTTGCCGCCGGAGGCTGCCGGCAGGTCGATCTTCCCACCGCCGGTCGAGGCCAGGTCGCGCAGCTGCGAAGCGACCGAGTCCCGTGCTTGGAAGCCCACCAGCACCAGCGCCGACGTCGGGTCCGGTAGAAGGGCCCGGGCCCAGCTGACGGCCGGCCCGCCGGCCAGCATCCCCGACGTCGCGATGACCACGCCGCTTTTCAGCCCCTCGACGTACCGTGCGGTCATGCCGCGCGGGACTCGGCTCACCGATGTGCCGAAGATACGCAGCGGCGATCCGGACGGGCCTGGGTGTTGCTCGTACACCTCGGTGACGTCCCGCGCCAGGCCGTCGACCAGCACGTCTATTCCGGGCAGTTCGCTCGCGCAAAGCAAGGCGATCTCCTGCGCTCGGCCGAAGGCGAACGCCGGGATAAGCACCCGGCCGCCGCCGGCGACGATACCGGTCACCGTCTCGACGAACTCGGCGACATTGACCGATCGCGGTCTTTTCCGCCCCTGCCCGGCATAGGTGGATTCCAGGAGCAGGAGATCGGCGCGGCGCGCGCTGGCCGGCACCTCGATGCCGCCGACGGAGTACTGCGCGGTCTTCGACACATCGCCCGACACCACCACGCGGCGCGCGCCCGCGTGAACCACGACGCCTGACGCGCCGAGGATGTGCCCGGCGGGGAACAGCTCGATCGCCAGGTCGCCTACGTCTCGCCGGATGCCGTGGCCAAGGGGGGCGAGCGCCTCCAGCGCGGCCGTGACGTCCTCGGCCTCGTAGAGCTTGCTGGGATGCTCGTCCGTGGGAACTGCTTCCCGGGCCTGCGTGCGCAGCGCGTCCGGCCACAGCACGGCCAGGAGATCGATCGTCGCGGGGGTCGCGTAGACCGGTATTCGCGGCTGTTTGCGGAGTACGATCGGCACCCAGCCGGCGTGGTCGTTGTGCGCGTGCGTGATCACGATGGCGTCGATACCACGGCGAAGGGCCTCGCCAATACGAGGCGGGGCGTGCTCTGCGACGGCTCGTGCGCCGGGCCGAATGCCCGCGTCGATCAGCAGGCGGGTACTGCCCGCGGTGACCAGGACGCAGGAGCCGCCGATCTCGGTTCCGCCGCCGAGGACCTCAACCTGCAAGGTCCGTTCGACCCCGACGATCGGCTCGACCGGAGCCGGCCGGGCCAGCGCGGCGAGAAGGCCCGGTAGCCAAGCGGCCGCTTCGGGTACGCCAGCCTGCCGGGCGGCAGCCGCCAGGGCTGCGGACGGCAGGGACCCGGACTGCGGCAGTGGTTCACCGGCCTGCACGTCCCGCGCATCGACCAGCGGTGCCGTCAACAGGCGCAGGAGCCGTTCGGCGACGAGGCGCGGACGCTCCGCTTCGGCGCGCATGCGCTCCAGCTGTACGCGACCTGCAGTGAGCTGGCCGTGCAGCCGGGTGACCTCGTCGCCGAGTTCGGACAGCCTGGACTGGGCCTCGGACAATTCAAACTCGACGGTCGAGGTTCTGACCCTGGCCCGATCTCGCTCCCGGCGGACCTCGTCGAGCTTTCGTTGCTCCCGCTCCCTGCGGATCCGCTCCTTGTCGTGCCGTCGCGCATCCACGTCGCGGGCGTCGAAACGCTCACGTAGCCATTCGATGCCAGCCGCGGCCAGATCGGGCTCGTCGGCGAGGAGCAGGCGCGCCATCGGCGACTCCGCGAGCAAGGACGCCTGGTCACGGTCATACATGAGCGTGCGCACGGCCGATCGGAGGTGCTGCCCCCGCGCCAGCAATCCGAGGATCGCTTCGACACCTTCACGGCCGGCCAGGATGGACTCGTTCGAGCCAAGGCCGGGGCGGTAACGGCGCACGAGTTCCACCACGGTAGTGAGCACCGTCGTGATGCCTGGGTCGGTCGGCAGGCCGCCCAGATCACTCATGGCTCGCTGCCGTACGACGGATCGCGTCCAAGTGCACCGGCTCGAGTTGGATCACGTTCTTGTCGATGTCGAACAGTCCCAGCACGCAGAGGACGTCGAACAGTTCCTGCGGGCCAGCGAAGCCGGCGATCGTCGACTCCAACTGCTCCCCGAGCATCTCGACAAGGACGGACTGGTCTTGGACGCCGACGGGCACGATCTCACGCGCGGCGTCGAGCGCGGCGAGCAACGCCCGCACAACCGGGTCGTTCGGGTCGTCGAGACCCAGGTCGGCGAGCAGGGCCGCCGCACCGCGCCCGGCCCACCAGCCGTCAAACCAGGCCAGCAGTTGCTCCGCGTTAAGGTTGCCGTCGACGCGGGCCTTGTGGGTCACGCGCTCAAGTAGCAACGGCCACCCGCCCACCTTGGCGTCCAGCGTTCGCTGGTCTGCGGCGTCATGAAACGCCAGGTTCTCCTCTTCGCACCACAGACGCAGTCCGTCCCGGCCTAGCCGGCTCAAGGCGACGCGCTGGTCGATACGGATCCAGGCCGGCGCGGAGGTGAGCCCTGCCATGATCACGACCCGCCAGGCGCGATCGACCTCCCGGTACAGGTTGTACAGATCATCCGCCGACATTCTGGTTGCATCGACAAGCGTCAAGGAGCGCGGGTGCAGGCCGACACTGTGGCGGATCTGTTCGATACTGGGCTTGGGGAGCCGACGCACCTCGTCGACGGACAACTGGCCGCGCATCGCTTCCAGGGCGCGCGGCACGAAATGGATGCCGTGCGCCCGGGTGCCCACGACGAGCAGCGGGCCGCTGGCCTTGGCGATCCGATCGACCTGCAGCTCCGTCAGCGGCGACCGCCACGTGCAGCCGTCGCCGAGGTCGCGGCGGAAGTGCAGCCGTCGCGACACGCTGGGAACCTCCAGCTGCTCAGGTGCCGAGAAGAGCCGCTGCAGGACGCTTTCGTGGTCACCGAGCAGGCGCAGCACCGTGGGGGTACGGATCCGGTAGCGACTTTCGTCGCGGGCTAGGACCCCGAGATCCACGCACTCGTCGACCAGGCTCGCGACCAGGTCACTCGGGCTGTCGAGGAAACCCGCCGGCCAGTACATCCGGCAGCGCTGCGCGATCTCCTCCACGGGCAGGCCGGAGGAGCCGGCCTCCTCCTCGTGGGCGGCCAACGCGAGGACCAGCGCGATGACCCGGTATCGGTGGTCGAGATCGAGCGTGAGGTTGTACTTCTGGACGAGTTGCCCATGCAGGCCGGCGTTGTTGATCACCGCGGTGACGTCCTCGTCGGTGATGACGCCCGGCGGCTCGTCGTCGGTTACGGGCCGGCTGAACGCCTGCGTCACCAGTGCCTGGCCGAGGATCTGCAGCAGCGCCGGAATGTTGTTGGTGTACGCCATGATGCGCGCTGGCGCGGTCTGTGGGTTGTCGAACCGCAGGCCGAGCGTCGCGAGCGGCTGGATGATCATGTCGTAGGCCTGTTGAGGCCCCAGCGGTCCGATCAGGATGGGTTGCCCGAAGTGCGACAGCGGCTGGTTGGGCACTGCGCTGAACCGCGCCGTACGATGCAGGCCGGCAAGCACGATCTTGACGCGCCCCGCGCTGCCTGGGTCCTGCATGATCCGGCGGAACCAGTCGATCTCGACGAAGTACTGCTTGGAGTCGGCCTCCAGGAACGCATCGGCCTCGTCGAGTAGCACGAGCAGCGTGCGGCTCGGGTCGTCACGCAGCCAGTTCCGGACACCGTCGTAGACACCACGCGCGAGGTCCTCCTGGGGCAACGCGTCGGGCAGGACGTCATATTCGGCGAGCTTGTGCCACAGTTCCGGCCACAGCTTCCCCGCCTGGCCGTCGCTGCCGATCGAGAAGATGCTCAGGTACGCGGCCACGCTGCTGCGGTTCCGCCGGACGAACTCCCGCTGCGCCGCCCGAAGCAGCGCTGACTTGCCCAGCTGCCGGCCTCCGTACACGATCGAAGACCCGTCCATGGCCTGGACCTCGCGGAGTTCACGACTCCGGCCGAAGAACATCTCCTCGGCGGCATCGCCGGCCTTGTCCTGATACGGATTTGCTGCGGTGAAGGGCAGGACGATGTCCACGAACGGACCACGCAGCGCCTCTGGCTGCATCACCAGGTAGGCCAGCACTGCGGCGTCGATCAGCAACACTGACGGCCGGGGGCGCCCGCGTGTGGCCTCCATGAGCACCCGCCGCTCGGCCGGCCGCATCGGCGCTCCCAGCCACACGACGAGCACCGTGTGGTCCTCACTCTGATCGCGCAGCGACTCGATGAGCCGCGTGGCCGACTGCGCGGAGTGCAGGACCAGGACCCGCAGCGTCGCGCCGTCAGGACTCATCCGCGAGCCGAGCACCGGATTCGCCGCTCGCCCGGCGATCCGTACGTCGGTGAGCGTCCACCACCGGCGCTCCTTCGTCTCATTGGAGTCGGGAATGGCGCTCTTGAAGTCGATTCCGGCCTGGCTCAGCACCTCAGCGAGCGCACGCTGCGTGTCGAGGCCGTGCGCGCGCAGTCTCCGCGCCGAAAGTCCCAACCAGGACTCCAACGACCGTGCTCCAGCACGTCGGCGGCGGTCGTCGAGCGTCTTGACGGACATCTCGGTCGCCTGATGGAACGCCTCCAGGCCAGCATCGATCGCGTCCTGCTGAAGCCCGCCGAGCAAGGACTCCAGCAGCGCTGGGTAGGTCACGAAAAGGTCGGGTACCGCCGGGAAGAACCGGCTCAAATGGCCTGCGGACCGGTCCGGAGCGGGGAGGTCGCGCCCGGCCCGTAACTGCTCCAGATACTCTTCGGCACCGGCGATCTCGCCCTGACGCGCCATCGCCTTCAGACGCTCCTGATGCGCGGCCACCTTGACCTTGTCGAACGCCTCGCGATCGATGGCGGCAAGCATCCGCTCGATGACTCGGACCCTGGTGTCCAACAGCTCATTGGTGAGCAGGGCGACCTCGTCCTCGATTCGGCGGTAATCCCGGCGACCATGGGTTTCCAGTCGTTCCACCTCTACCGCGTAGACCGACCATTGGTGCTCGTCCAGCACACCCGCCATGCGCTCCTGCTCGACCAGGCGTTTGAGCGCCTCGACCGCAGGGCGGATCTGCGCGCCCCGCTCCGCCTCGTCGGCCGCCCAGCGCACCGCCAGGGCCTCGGCCAGATCCGGATCGACTACCCGTGCTTCGTCGATGAGCCGCTGTGCGATGTCGTGGTCGCCAAGGCGCGTCCGATGCGTGTACAACTCGTCAAGGTCAAGCGCAGGCCGCGACGCGACGTGAAGCAGTTGATCGAGATGCGCGGACCCAAGCTGCTGATCGGGGCGCAGCCTGTCCTGGTCGAGAAACAGATCGGTCGCAACGAGCTCACGGTTGACAACGTAGTCCGCAGACAGCTCCGAACCAGCCGGATCGGTCGCCGCCTGCGCGTTGAACTGATCGTAGACGCGCTGTACGAGCTCACCGATTGCGCCGGCAGCGGCCGCCGCCTCCAGCCTGCCCCGGGCACCCTCCTCGGCTTGAAGCCGCTGGATGTCCTGCCGCACATCCTCCCGGCAGCGCAGGATTTCACGCCGGATGCGGTTTACCCTTTCAGCGGATGGATCGGAGTGCTGATCCTGCCACTGCCCGATCCGTTCCATCGTCCCAACCCACTCGGACGCGACGTTCAGCGCATCGCGGTACTGGGTCCTGAGCTTCTGTCGCGCGCCGGCCTCGATCTTCGCCTGCCTCCGGCCCCGTTGCCTGGAGTATTGATCGTCGATCTGGCGGTCTTCTTGGCCTTGCGCTTCCAAGATCTTCTCGCGTACCTCGGTCAGCAGTACGGCATCGTTGCGCATCACGAGCCGCAGCAGCGATCCCAGCAGTCCACGCTCGCTCATCCACGCCTGGTAGACGGCACTCGCCGGCGCATACTTGATACTGCGCGACCGCGCCGTGTCCGTTAGATAAGCAGCGCGCGTCGCGTGCCGCGCGGCCTCCTGCTCCAGATCGAGAGTGGTGGCCATCGTCGTGCCAGTCTCCTGAGCTACGACGATGCCGCTGCGGGTCGCGTCCGACAGAGCCCTTCCCAACACGGTTAGACCTGCGAAGTCTTCGATGGCCAACTGCAGGTCGTCGAGCACTGGGACCAGCTGTGGCATGTGCGTCGATGCTGCCACGCTCACCGTCGCCCCCCAGCCCAGGAGCTGCCCAGCCCGATCATCGGCCAGGTTGGCTCGAGTGAGCCGCTCCGCGCTGGCCGCGAACGCTGCGGCGACAGACCCTGCCGACGCTCGCATGTTCGCCGCAAGCGCGGCGGCCCGGCGCGCGGCGACGACGGCCGGCGGCCGGCCGATGGCTTCCGCGATGCAGGCGGCCAGCCCGAACCGGTGACGCTCGATCAGCTCGGTCCGCACCTCGGCGAATTCTGACGCGTCGGCCGGCTCCGCATCGCCGTGAACATCGTCTGTGTCCGGGGACCGCAGCTCGGCCGACTCGGGTGCGAGGTCCGGCTTGTACTGCGGGAAGTTCGCGGCCGGTGGCGCCACTGCCTCGGGCTGTCCCCCGTGCCCAATGGCGTCCGCCGGCGCGGTGCCCAGGTGCTCGTCCTCGGCCGCGGCAGCGCCCTGCTCCGCCGGCGGCCTAGCCGGCTCGTGTTCCGCGTGTCCGGTGTCAGCCGCCTCATCCCGCTCGGGTGCGGCGAACAGCCGGTCGAAATCCTCGTCGAGTAGCTCGTCCAACTCTGCGTCCAGAGCGTCAATGGCGTCCGGGGCGTCACCGGACTCCGAAGGGACGCCGGCGGACTCGGCTGCCGCCGGCGGCTCCACCGGCGACGCCGGAACTGGCGTTCCCGCCCCGCCATCCTCCGTGCCGTCCATGTCCGGATCGGCGTCAATGGCCACCGGAGCTGACGCAGACAGCCCCGATGCCGCCGCCGCGAATGCGGCCGGGGGGAGCGACAACAGACCGGGCCGCATGACCTCCTTGATGACTAAGGTCGACAGCGGCTTCGGCAAGGTCTCGTCGAGACCTAGCCGCCCGGCGTGATCACGCGCCTCATCGGGCGACGTGACGGCCAGTACCACGAAATCGTAGAACGCCCTCAGGTGCTGCAGTTCGGCCTCGTCAGGAGTCGTGGTCCGAACCCGCTCAATCACCGCCCGGAGCTCGTCGAGCGGCTCCGCCAGGTTCGGCGGGGTGGACAGCTCGCTCAGGTGACGCAGCCAGTCCGAGCGGCGCATCCGCTCGATGGCCGCCACAGCTGCGCGGACGGCGTTCAGGTCCGGGGCGACAAGCTCGCCCGCATGATCGGCGAGCTGTTGCGCAATTTGCTGCACGGCACCGTCGAGCGAACTGAGGGCGGCGATGTCACTCTCGGCCGGGAGCCGACCCGATGCCAAGGCAGCGACGATACGTTCGGCGGCCTGCCGACCGAGGTTCCAGCACTGCTCCAGCCGCTCGAGCGCCACACCGGGCTCGAACGGCTCCGCCGTCGCCTCGCTCTGCCTTTCGTGTGTGCCGCCGCGCTCAAGGTCGGCGACGTCAACGACGTACTGCGCGGGCAACGCCGGGTACTGCGCGCGTAGTGTCTCGTAGACGCCGGACAGCTCGGGTCGCTTCCGGGCGAGAAATCCGAGCGCCGCCGCTGCCGCCGAGCTTCGGTGCGCGATGGCGACGGCGAAGCCGACCGGGCGCAGGCTTTCAGGCACCGTCCGAATTCCACGGAAGTAGGGTTCATCGAACTGGTAAGCGACCCGGGAGGTGTCGGACTCGACGAGCGTCCTCCAGTCGTCCGCGCTCAGCGTGAGCCGCCGGAACACCTCAACGACCGGGAACAACAATGCCCGCAACGCGTGCGAGGACGCGGTGGCCTTGTCGTGGCGGAGCCGAACCAGCAGTTGCCCGGCCATACCGGCGTTGACCCGGCCCGACAGGTTCAGGTTGATAACATGCAGCGCCACCCGGGCCACCTCTGGACCGACGCGCCGCAGCAGCGTCAGCATGTCCTCGTTGGACACCTCTTCAAGCAGCCGCTGCGCGACACTATGTGGATCGACAAGCGCCAGGACATCGCTACCGGTCGGCCAGCCCACGGGTGTGGGCGCCTGCACCTCGTCGTCGAACCTGACCTGCAGTCCGCTGCGCCGGCCGCCCACAAGCCACACCTCCAGAAGTCGCTGAAGATCTGTTTTACTGCACTACTCACGGCCAGGGGAGCGTCAAACGGACGAACGCGGCCGGACTACCGTGTGGCTGCCCGCACCGGACGGTCCTCCAGTTCCGGATGTGTCCGCTGGGCCTCGGCGACGCCGCGCGCATCACCCGCCACATGGGATCGACCGCGTCGCGTCGGTTGAGCTGTAGTCCGACGCTCGGTGCACCGACCCCTTTACCCGAGCGGTTTATGCTTGTGGCGACCTGGGAGGACGTGCCTGAGCACGTCGCTGCTGCCTCCGACTGCTGGGGGTCAAGGGTCGTGGGTTCAAAATCCCGCTGTCTCGACGCAGGTCAGAGGGCTGATCCACTTCTCGGGTCGGCCCTTCTGTCGTGCTGAGGACCAACTCAGTCAAGTCTGACGGTCCGGGGCGCATCGTGACCGCTGATCAAGTTCGAGCGGGCAAGGTTGTTGCCTGCCGAAACCTTCGCTTCCCGTATCAAGGCGGCTCTGACGGGCCGCTTCGCCCGGCCTCGGGGGTCAGCGCGGGCGCCGCGCCGCCTCTGGGCGTGACGGCCGACGGCGCCGCGTCCAGCCCCCGGCCGGTTCGCGTTCAGGCGTCGTCCACGATCCGCCGCATGAGCTCCACCGGCAGGCGCGGGTTGGCGGCCGCCCCGCCCGTCGTCGACGGATCGTCAAACAGCTCCAGCAACCGCTCGAGCGACAGCCGCGGATCGGCGGCCGCTATCTTGCGGACCCCGGCCACCGGATCGCGGCTGAGCCGCTCGATCAGCTCCGGCGGGGCGTCGGGATCGAGCTGCGCCAGCGCCCGGGCCTGGGCCTCGGGCGCGTCCGCCAGCCGGGCCAGCCCGACGCGCCGGAAGCTGGGATGATCCAGCAGCCGCCCCCGGGTGATCATCGTCCGGGCCTCGAGGTAGGTTTCGAGCACGGTGTCGCCCGGCACGTCCCGCTGCCTCTCGCACAGCAGCAGCCGGACCGCGAAGTCCGCATCGCCGGCGAGCACCGCGACCAGCTCCGGCGCCAGGTGCGGATTCCCGGCAACGCTGCGGCGCAGCCCGATGTGCGCCGAGTACACGCACCGCCGCTGCTCCTCCCGGTCCCGGGTCCGCGCGGCCCACCGGGCGGGGACGATCCGATCCCAGGGCTCGACGCGGTAGTCGATGGCCGCCCGCTGCTCCTCGGTGAGCTCGCGCCGCATCGCCACGACCATCCGCACCAGCTCCGAGGGGTCCACCGCCAGCCGCGCGACGATCTCGGCGGGCAGCCGCGGATCGGTGGCGGCGTGGGCGCGGTTGCCTTCGTGCTCGTCGTCGGCCAGCGCCACGGCCTCGCTGACGTCCCCCGCCGGCTCCTCGTCCGCCGGTTCCTTTTCCGGCGTCGACCGCCCCCGCAAATCCTCCGGCGCCCACCCGTTGTCCCACATGCACTCCCGCAGCTTCGGGTGCCGCTCGAGCAGCCGCTCGTACGCCCAGCGGGGCATCCCCTGTCGCAGCGGCCACCAGAACCACTCGGGCCCGAACGCGAGCGGGGCCAGCACGCCCGGCGCCGGATCCTCGACCAGCCGGGCCCGCTGCTCGGACCCGAGGAAGGGCGCCTCGGCCAGCAGCCGCCGCACCTCAACGTTCGGATGCCCGACGAGCGCCTCGACCTGCTCGTCGGTCCAGTCCTCGCGGTACAGCAGGGTGGAATACTTTTCGGGCCACCGCACGTCGGCGAGCCGCCGCAGCAGCTCGGCGGGAATGGCCGGGTTGCGGGCCAGCCCGGTGAGGCGCGCCCTGGTGGTTTCGTCCTGGTGGTTGACCGACGTCTCGTTGCCGTTCAGCGGAGACCTCCCCGTTCGCCGTCACACGGACGAGAGGTCACCGTAGAAGAAGTTTGCGCAGGTCAACAGGGCTGCACGACCGATTCATCAGCGTCGTTGGTGGCGGTACACTGACAACAGCTCCAACCTCGCGTCGGGGCCACCGTCGTTGCAGACCGAGCGGTCGTACGGCCGGCCGCCCATGTCGTGCCGCTACGAGCCCGGCGGCTCAGTCCGGGGCGGGTAGGCAGCCGCCGTCGGCGATGGCGGCGCCGGATTGTGCTGCACGTCGTAGCCGACACGCTCGACCGGCCCGTGCACCCCGACACCGACATCGTCGACGCGGGCGGGCGCTCGCTGCTCGTCGCGCAGCTGTGCGTGGCGCTGAGCGAAGCCCCTCGGCGTCGAGGTCCCATACGTCACGGTGGCCCTCAACCGCACCCCAGCCGGCATCGCCGCCGCGGGCGGCGATTCCCCCGGGCTGCGATCGCGCAACTCCCCCGATGCTGGCCCTGTGGTGCGTTTGGCGGCAGTTCGCTGGGTAGCCTCACCCGTTGACACAGGCGAAGGGAACGCTCGTGGCGACGTTGGTGGCGGTCAATGTCGGCCTGCCCAAGGATGTCTGCTGGCATGGAAGGACCGTGCACACGGGCGTGTGGAAGCAGCCGGTCGCCGGGCCGCGGATGGTTCGCCGGCTCAACATCGACGGGGATGGCCAAGGGGATCTGGTGGGCCACGGCGGTGAGCACCGTGCTGTCCTCGTGTACCAACTCGACTCCTACCGCTACTGGGAGGAGCGGCTCGGCCGGACCGACTTCGTGTACGGCCAGTTCGGCGAGAACCTCACCGTCGACGGGCTACCCGATGACGAGGTGTGCATCGGCGACCGGTACCGGATCGGCGGCGCACTGTTTGAGGTCTCCCAGCCACGGGTGACCTGCTACCGGGTGGGCTTGCGGATGAACGAGCCGCAGATGGCCGCGCTGCTGGTCGCCCACCGACGGCCGGGGTTCTATCTGCGCGTCTTGACCGAGGGGCAGGTGACGGCGGGCGACGAGATCGTCAAGGTGGCGGACGGCCCCGAGGGCATCACTGTCGTGGACATCGACGAACTCCTGTACAAGCCGGGTCACCCGCGCGAGGAGCTGGTCCGGGCGTTGCGCATCCCCGCGCTCAGTCCCGGCTGGCAGGGATCGCTGCGGGCGCTGCTGGACCAGGCCGACAGCGGCCGGCCCTCGCTCGGCAACACCGGCCTGACGTCGGCGGCCGGTGTACCGCCACCAGCGTGGAGCGGTTTCCGCCGCCTTCGCGTCGTCGATATCGAGCCGGAAAGCGCGAGCGTGTTCTCGCTGCGTCTGGCCGCTCCCGATGGGGGGTCGCTGACCAGCGCGCTGCCCGGCCAGTTCGTTGTGCTCCGGTTGCCGGCCGGGCCGGCTGGTGCGCCGATCGTACGCAGCTATTCGTTGTCGGGCCGGCCCGGTGCGGCCGAGTACCGGATCAGCGTCAAGCAGGAGCCATTCGGCGCGGCCAGCGGCTACCTTCGGACCCACATCGTCGGTGGTGAAATGCTCGACGTTGCGGCACCACGAGGCACCTTCACGCTGCGCGACGGCGATGGCCCGGTGCTGCTGCTGTCGGCCGGTGTGGGCGCCACCCCCGTAGTGGCCATGCTGCACGCCCTCGTCGCACAGCGTTCCGAACGCGAAGTGTGGTGGCTGTACGGGGCGCGCAACGGCGGCGAGCACCCGTTTGCCCGGGAGGTCCGGTCGCTGCTCACCCAACTACCCCACGCGCACTCGCTCGTCTGCTACAGCAGACCGGGACCGGGCGATCGGCCGGAAATCGATTACACCTCCACCGGGCGTCTGACCGCCGGGGTACTCGGCCGGCTCGGGGTGCCTCACGAGGTCGACGCGTACCTGTGCGGACCACCCGCCTTCATGCAGGAGGTGCCCAGGTGGGTCGAAGAGTACGGCGTCGATCCGGTCCGGATCCACACCGAGACCTTCGGCGCCGGTCCAGAGATCACCCCTGGCATCGCCCCGCACGCGGCCACGGTCCCACATCCGCCGGCCGGTCCACCCGGCACCGGACCCGCGATCACCTTCGCCCGAAGCGGCCTGACGGTCAACTGGGACCCGCAGTATCCGAGCCTGCTCGAACTGGCCGAGGCGTGCTCGGTGCCGGTCCGGTGGTCGTGCCGTACCGGTGTCTGCCACACCTGCGAAACCGGCCTTCTGACCGGCAACATCGACTACTCGCCCGAACCGGTGGAGCCACCGGCCGAAGGCAACGCACTCACCTGCTGCTCCCAACCTGACACTGACGTCGTCCTCGACCTGTAGGCCGGCACGGATACGCGCCGCCCGGCCTACGCGCGGAAGGCGCGGGCTGACCGCCGCTGCGGCAGGGGCTGCGCACCCGCGCGGTGCGCCCGGCGCTGATCGGTTGTGCCCCTGTCAGCCAGCTGCCGGCGTCGCGGGAAGCGTTGCGGAGTAACGGTTGTCGCCGTCGAACGTCGCGGTTCGCTGCTGTACCAGGTTACCGTCCGGGGTCTTGAGCCGCACGATGCTCCAAGTCTGCTTGGCGCACGAACCAGGTGTACTCAGACGGTTGCCGGGCATTACAGCGCCGAGCACTCCGCCCGAGCCGCTCATCGTCATCATGCGCGGCATCCGGTCACCTGAGGGCACGTCCAAACTTCCAAAACCCCTAGGAGAGCAGCGTGACGAATGTCCAGCAGGACGGGAAGGTCGCACTGATCACGGGCGCGACCGGGGCGATCGGCGCGGCCGCGGCCCGGTTGCTGGCATCGCGGGGTATGCGGATTGTGGCCAACTACCGCAGCAGCCGCGACAAGGCAGACGACCTGGTCGCCTCGATCAGGTCCGCCGGCGGCCAGGCGATGGCCGCGCAAGCCGACGTGCGCGACCGGTCCGCCGTAGTCGGCATGCTCGAGCAGGCCCGGGCCGCCATGGGCGAGGTGGAGGTCCTGGTCCACAGCGCCTTGATGCCGTACGCCATCAAGTCGTTCGAGGAGATGTCGGTCGACGAACTGAGCGGCAAGGCGGAACAGGAGATCCGAGCTGCCTCCGTGGTGACGAAGGCCGTTATGCCCGGCATGACCAAGCGCGGCTACGGCCGGATCGTCTACCTGGGCACCATGGAGAGCGCGCTGCCGCTGGAGGGCATGATCGCGCTCGGGACCTCGAAGGCGGCCCTGAGCTCGTTCACCCGCTTTGTCGCGCAGGAACTGGGGCCACGTGGGATCACCGTCAACGTGGTGGCCCCAGGACCGGTGGGCGGTCACCTGCACAATGTCGCCCTCGAGCAGGATCAGGAACACAAGCAGCGCCTGGCGGCCCAGACGGCGCTCGGCCGGTTCGCCTCCCCCGATGACGTGGCCCGGGCCGTCGCCTTCTACGCCGGTGACGACAGCGAATTCATCACCGGCACCACCGCGCCGGTCAACGGCGGCATGGCCATGGACTGACCCATCCTGGAAACCGTCGGCCAGCGCAACCACCGGCGTTGGCTGTGGCACTTCGAGCTCGTGGCCTTCTCGTGCCGGATCGGGCTGACCAAGCCGGACCCCGCGGCATATTGCTGGTGCTGCCGCGAGGCCGGCCTGGTCCCCGATCACGCGTTGTTCGTGGACGACCGCGTCGGGAACATCACGTCGGACTACACACGCACCTGTTCGTCGGCCTGGGCCTGGACCTCGTCCAGCGAGTCGGGGATCTCGGCACCCGCTGAGGCGTCCGGCAGGTCGTCCTCCATCCGGTGCAGGGGACGGTAGGCCAGGCCCAGCGCGCCCCAGATCACCAGCAGCACGCCGCAGGCGAGCAGGATCAGTCCCGTACCGCGGCCATCCCCGACCCCCACGACCAGCCCGACCGTGTCCGCGAGCGCGCCCCCCGGCCGCAGCAGCGGCGTGACCGCGTCCGTGAACGGCGGTGCGGTCAGGAACGCGACCGGCGTCATCGCCACCGCCAGCATCTGGTTCGTGGCGAGCACCCGGCCCTGCAGCTCCAGGCCGACCTTGACCTGGATGATCGCGAGCCAGTGGGCGTTGAGGACGGTGAGCGAGCCGTACCAGATGAGACTGCCCGCCGCCGCGAGCGCCGTCGACGGCCGCAGCCCGACGAGCGCGGCTCCGAGACCGACCCCGATGACGAAGCCCACCATGCCCGTGGCACGGCGTTCGGCGCCGCCCCACAGCACCATGGCCAGCGCGCCGAGGCCGGCCCCGACGCCGCTGAACGCGGTGACGAGGCTGACCGCCGTCGTGCCGCCGAACGCGTACACGGTCGGCACGGTCACGGCGAGGGCGAGCATCGCGAGATAGTTCTCGACCACGAAGAACACGATCATGATCATGAGCGGGCGACGTCGGACGAGGAACCGCCAGCCGCCGACGATCGCGCGGACGAAGGTCTCCTCCTGCCGGCGGAAGAGCCGGTCGGGCAGGCGCACCAGCAGCAGCGTGCCGACGCCGACGAGCAGCGACACCACGTCGACCGCGACCACCCACGGCATGCCCAGCGCCGTGATCAGCGCGCCGCCGGCCAGCGGGGCGATGAGCATGCCGATGCCCGGGCCGAGGTTCGCCAGCGCGTTGGCCTGGCCCAGGTAGGGCTTCGGCACCAGCTGCGCGACCGCGGCCAGGTAGGCGGGCCGGTGGAAGGCGGTCACCGCGGACAGCAGCCCGGCCAGCAGCCCGACGCTCCAGATCTCCAGGCGGCCCAGCGCCAGCAGGGTGACCACGGCGGACATGACCACCGCGCCCGCCCCGTTGCAGGCCAGCATGATGCGCCGCCGGTCGATCCGGTCCGCCACGGCCCCGCCCACCGGCAGCAGCAGGATCGAGGGCAGCAGGGCCAGCATGGTGACGAGGGCGTAGTCGGCGACGCGGCCGTTCTGCTGGTACGCCCAGACGCCCAGGGCGAACGAGCTCAGCGCGGCACCGATCAGCGAGGTGGTCTGGCCGGCCGTCATGACGTAGAACTCGCGCAGGTCGCGGCGGGCCCGGCCGCCGGTGACCGCGGTGCTGACCACCTCCGGCGTCCGGCCCGCGCCCCACTCCCGCAGCGCGTCGGCGATCTCGGCGGCCGCGGCCGCCGCCTGGTGCTTGAGGAAGTAGTGCCCGGCCCGGGGCAGGACCGCCAGCCCGACGTGATCCGCGAAGGCGCCCCATTCCGCATAGCGTTCCTGGTACAGCTCCGTCGAGCGGTCCCGCGCCCCGATCAGGCACAGCACGGGCGCCCGCAGCCGCCGCCGGTCGGGCCGGGTCAGCTCGCGGGTGAACCAGGTCTGCGACTCGTCCACGTCGTGCCGCAGGCTGCGCAGGATCACGTCGGCGTCGAGGCCCTCGTCGTCGTCGAGGCCGCCGAGCGTGCGCAGGAAGTCGCGGTACGCCCGGTCGGAGGTGAACCACGTGGCGTGGAAGCGCCGGTGCAGCCAGGAGGACACCCGCCCCGGCAGCCGCGCCGCCGGGAAGCTGCCGCCGACGACCAGCCCGGCGACCTCGCGGCCGTCGGACTCCAGGCGCAGGGCGAGCTCGGTGGCGGCCGCCGAGCCGACGCAGTGGCCGTAGACCAGCACCGGGCCGGTCGGCAGGTCCGCCACCACGCGGTCGATCAGCTCGGCCATCGGCAGCGGCGGCTCGTCGGGCCGGGCCGGGTCGTGCCCGGGTAGCTCGATCGCCAGCACGGCCGCGCCCGGGAGGCGCTGCGCGAGCTCGGTGGCGAGCGGCCCGTACGCCGCGGCCGAGCCGCCGCCGTAGGGCACGCAGACGACGGTCAGCGTCGCGTCGGCCGGGCCCGCGAGGCGGTGCAGCAGCCCGGTCGAGCCGGTGTCGCCGTCGAGATAGGCGGCCAGCTCGCGCACGGTCGGGCGGGTGAACAGGTCGATGACGCGCAGCTGCGGGTCGATGGCCCGCACGGCGCGCACGGCCTTGAACGAGTCGCCGCCGAGGGCGAAGAAGTCGTCGTCCAGCCCGATCTCGGCACCGTCGAGGACCTCGGCCCAGGCCGCGGCGACCCGCAGCTGCGTCGGGGACTCCGGCGCGACCCGGGTCGCGGCGCCCGGCGGCTGCGGTGCGGGCAGCGCGGTCCGGTCCACCTTGCCGTTGGCGGTCAACGGGAGCCGGTCGAGGACCACGAACGCCGACGGCACCATGTAGTCCGGCAGCCGGTCACGCAGCGCGGCCCGCACCACCCCGGGATCGGCCGTGGCGGGCGTGATCCAGGCGGCCAGCCGGCGGGTGTGCGCCTCGCCGACGGGCAGTACCACGGCCTCGCCGACGCCGGGGACCCCGCGCACCGCGGAGGCGACCTCGTTGAGCTCCACCCGGAAGCCGCGGATCTTCACCTGGTCGTCGACGCGGCCCAGGATCTGCACCAGGCCGTGGGCGTCGACGCGGACGCGGTCGCCGGAGCGGTACCAACCCTGCTGAAAGCGGTCGTCGACGAGGTTCAGGTATCCGCGGGCCACGCTCGGGCCGCCGATGCGCAGCTCGCCCGGCACCCCGTCCGGCACCGGCCGGCCCGCCCGGTCGGTCACCCGGCACTCGACGTTCGCGAACGGGCGTCCGATGGGGACGGTGCCGATGCGGCGGTCGGCCGGAACCTCGCGCACGTCGCAGCCGAGCACGGAGACCGTCGTCTCGGTCGGGCCGTAGTGGACCTGCACCTCGAGGTCCGGCCGGACCCGCTCGATGCGGTCGACGAGCTCCCACGGGCACGGCTCGCCGGCCAGGACGAGCAGCTCCCGGGGCAGCAGCGCGGCGAGGTCGCCGTGCGCGGCCAGCAGCTCCAGGTGGCTCGGGACCAGCTTCATCGCATCGACCGGATGCTCGGCCAGGTAGGCCGCGAACGCCTCCGGGTCCGTGGCGGTCTCGCGGTCCACGAGGTGCGCCACGCCGCCGGTGGCCAGCGCCCCGAACAGGTTCGTCATGCCGAGGTCGGCCGCGTGGGTGGACACCAGGGCGTAGGAGCCGTGGTGCCCGATGCGGTCCGCCACCGCGTGCAGGTAGTGCGCGATGTTGCGGTGCTCGACCATGACGCCCTTGGGCCGGCCGGTCGAGCCGGACGTGAAGATGAGGTACGCGAGGTGGTCCATCGGCACCACCACGGCCTCGGCCGGCTCGCCGGTCACGTCCGCGACCACGATCGCCTCGCGGCCCGGGACGCGGCACGGCTCACGGCCCGCGAACGCCGCCTCGGTGAGCACGAACCGGACCTGCGCGGCGTCGAGGATCTCCGCCACGCGGCCGTCCGGGTAGCCCGGGTCGACGGGCAGGTAGACGGCGCCGGCCTTGAGTGCGCCGAGCATCGCGACGGGCAGGGCCGTCCCGCGCTCCGTGAGCACCGCGACCGGCTCCTCGGGCCGCACGCCGGCCGCCAGCAGCCGGGCCGCCACCACCCCGGCGCGCCGGTCCAGCTCCACATAGGACAGCCGGCCGTCCGCCGCGACCACCGCGGTCGCGGCCGGCGTCGACTCCGCGTGGCGGGCGATGAGCTCGTGCAGCGGCCGGTCCAGCGGGTAGGACACCCGCGGGCCGTCCGGCCCGGGCCGCACGCCGGGCTCCAGCGCCAGCTCGCCGACGGGGCGGTCGGGCTCGGTGACCAGGCCCGTCAGCAGCGCCAGGAACCAGTCCACCAGCCGCCGGACGGTCTCCTCGTCGAACAGGTCGGACCGGAACACCAGCGGGCCGCGGTAGCCGTCGTCCACGCGCAACAGCGTGAGGTTGAGGTCGTACTTGGCCGTGTGGATCGGCAGCTCGACGCCCTGCGCGTCCAGGTTCGGCAGGCGCGGCGCCGCGGCCGGCTGCTCCAGCACGTTGAGCAGCACCTGGAAGATCGGCGTGTGACCGAGGTTGCGCTCGGGCTGCAGCCGCTCCACGATCCGCTCGAACGGGGTCTCGGACTGCGCGAGCGCGTCGATCGCCATCTCGCGGACCCGGTTGAGCAGCTCCCGCCCGGTCGGGTCGCCGGAGCAGTCGGTCCGCATGACCAGTGTGCCGATGAAGCAGCCGATCATCTTCTCGACGTCGGGGTGGTGCCGGCCTGCGACCGGGACGCCGATCGGGATGTCGTCCGTGCCGCACACCCGGGCCAGCAGGGCCTGGAGCGCGGTGAGCAGCACCATGAACGGGGTGGCCCCGCAGGAGGCGGCGAGGCCGGCGATCGGGCCGGCCAGCGCCGCGGGCACGTGCACCGGCACCTGGCCGGCCCCGTGGCCGGCCACCGCGGGGCGGGGCCGGTCGGTCGGCAGGTCCAGCACCGGCGCCAGGCCCTGCAGCCGCTCGACCCACCGGTCCAGGGCCGCCGCCGACGGCTCGAGGCCGGCCTGCCAGCGGGCGTAGTCGGCGTACTGCAGCCCGGGCGCGTCCGGCGCCGGGCGGCCGTCGAGGCGGCGGGTGTACAGGTCGGCGATCTCGCGCAGCGCCAGATCCACCGACCACTCGTCGAAAGCGATGTGGTGCACCACGAGCAGCAGCACGTGTTCATCCGGCCCGTCGCGGCGGATCAGCGCCCGCAGCGGCGGCTCCTCCTCGAGCCGGAACGCCCGCCGCCGGAACGCGTCCAGCTCCTCGTCGGTCTCGACGGGCACGTCGTCCGCGCCGCCCAGCACCGCGGTCGGCACGCCGTCGCGGTCCACGAACCGGGTGCGCAGCACGTGGTGGCGCACGGCCAGGTCCCGGATCGCGGCGGTCAGCACGGCCACGTCGAGCGGGCCGGTCAGCCGCACGGTGGCCGTCACGTGGTAGGCGCCGCTGTCCGGCTCCAGCTGGTGCAGGAACCACAGCCGGGCCTGCGCCGGCGACAGCGGCGCCGGCGAGTCCTGGTCGGGGGACGCGGGAATGGTACTGGCGGTGCGGACGGCGTTGCGGCGTGCCGCGGCCAGCCGCTGCTGCAGCAGCGAGCGCTGGGCGTCGGTGACCGTCACGCCTGCGTCCCCTCGGCCAGCAGCAACGCCTCCAGCGCGGCGGCGAAGTTCGCCAGCACCGGCTGCTCGAACTGCAGCCGGACCGGCACCGGGAAGTCCAGCGCGTCGCGGAGCCGGCCCACGACCAGCGTCGCCGACAAGGAGTGCCCGCCCAGCGCGAAGAAGTTGTCGTACACCGACAGCTCATCGCGCTGCAGCACGGCGCTCCACACCTCGGCGACCAGCTGCTCCGCCTCGGTGCGCGGCGCGACCCGCTGCTGCACCTCGTCCCGCGGCTCGGGCAGCGCCGTGCGGTCGACCTTCCCGGAGGCGTTGACCGGCAGCGCGTCCAGCGTCATCCAGCGGCGCGGAACCATGTAGTCGGGCAGCGTCGCCCGCAGCAGGGTCTCCAGGGCCTGCGTGTCCGGCGTCGACCCCGGCTGCGGCACCACGTAGCCGACGAGGTGCGCGTCGCCGGTCGGGTCGGCGACGGTCACCACCGCCTCGGCCACGCCCGGCGCCGAGCGCAGCTGCGACTCGATCTCGCCGAGCTCGATGCGGTGCCCGCGCACCTTCACCTGGTGGTCGCGGCGGCCGAGGAAGTCCAGCAGCCCGTCGGTGCGCCAGCGCACCAGGTCACCGGTGCGGTAGCAGCGCTCGCCGGGCCGGACCGGGTCGGCGACGAACGCGGCCTCGGTCAGGTCGGGCCGGCCGTGGTAGCCGCGGGCCACACCGGCTCCGCCGATCCACAGCTCGCCGATGGTCCCGGGCAGCGCGAGGCGACCGGCGGCGTCCACCACGTACACCCACTCCCCCGCCATCGGGATGCCGATGGGCACGGTGTCGCCGACGGGGGCGGTGACGCGGTACATCGTGGACACCACGGCGGTCTCGGTCGGGCCGTAGCCGTTCCAGCACTCGCCGAGCCGGGCCGTGAGCTCGCGGGCGAGCGCGGGGTCGAGGGCCTCGCCGATGGCGACCCCCCGCACCTCCGGCGACTGCCAGCCGGCCGCGACGAGCATCCGGAACGTGGTCGGGGTCGCGGTCATCACGGTCACCTTGGACTCGACGATGCGCTGCGCCACGAGGTGCCCGTCGACGGCCACGCCGCGCTCCAGCAGCACCAGCCGGGCGCCCTTGCCGAGGCCGCACCACAGCTCGAACCCGGCCACGTCGAACGAGAGTGCGGTCAGGCCGAGCATCACGTCGTCGGGCGTCACCGGCACCAGCTCGCAGTTGGCGGCGACGAACGCCGCGACGGCGCCGTGGCTGAGCTCCACCCCCTTGGGACGGCCGGTCGAGCCGGAGGTGTAGAGGATGTACGCGAGGTCGTCGGGGCCGGTCGCGGGGAGCTCGCCGGGCTCGGCGGCCAGCGCGTCGGCCAGGTCGACGAGGACGGCGCCGGTGCCCTCGACGAGCGGGCGGGCCACGTCCAGCGTCTCCGCGGCGGCGAGGACGACCTTGGCGCCGGAGTCGCTGAGCTGGTACCGCAGCCGCTCGGCCGGGTGGTCGGGCTCCAGCGGCACGTAGGCCGATCCGGCTTGCCAGACGCCGACCAGCGCGGCGGGCAGGTGCCGGTCGCGGGGCAGGCAGATCCCGACGGGCGCGCCGGACCCGGCCCCGTGCGCGCGCAGCGCGGTCGCGATCCGGGCCGCGGCCACGGCCAGGTCGCCGTAGCTCAGGGTGCCGTCGGAGGCGTCGACGGCGACGGCCGCCGGGCGGGCGTCGGCCTGGGCGAGGACCGCGTCGAGCACCGTGGCGGGCGCGTCGGCGGGCAGGTCGGGGCCGGTGCCGAGGGCCACCAGGTCGGCCCGCTCGGCGTCGCCCAGCAGGTCGAGCTGCGAGAGCGGGCGGTCGGGCTCGGCCAGCATCCCGTCGAGCAGGGCGAGCAGCCAGCGCGCCCAGCGCTCGACCGTCGCCCGGTCGAACAGGTCCCGGCGGTAGTGCAGCTCGCCGTCGTAGCCGCCGCCCTCGGCCTCCAGCGACAGGCTCACGTCGAACTTGTTGAAGTCGAGCGGGGGGTCGAGCCGCTCGGCGCGCACGCCCGGCAGCACCGGGTCGCGCTGGGCGGTCTCGAGCAGGTACAGCATCGACTGGAAGATCGGCGTCGTGGCGGTGGAGCGCTCGGGCGCCACGGCCTCCACGACCCGCTCGAAGGGCGCGGTGGCGTGCGCGAACGCCTCGAGGGTGGTCTCCCGGACGCGGCCGAGCAGCTGCCGGCCGGTTGGGTCGCCGGACAGGTCGGTGCGCATCACGAGCGTGTTGATGAAGCAGCCGACGACGCCCTCGGTCGCGCGGTGGTGGCGCCCGGACTCGGGCACGCCGACAGCGACGTCCTCGCTGCCGCAGAGCCGGCCCAGCAGCGCCTGCCAGGCCGCGAGCACCACCATGAACGGCGTCGCGTTGCACTCCCGGGCGGTCTCGCGCATCCGCTCGGCCAGGGCCGGGGACAGGCTGAACGGCAGGTAGCCGCCGCTCCAGTCGGCCACCGCCGGGTAGGGCCGGTCGACGGGGAGCGCGAGCACCGGGGCGAGCCCGGCCAGCCGCTCGACCCACCAGCCGACGTGGTCGTCCGCGGTCCGCGTGGCCTGCCACTCGGTGATGTCGGCGTACTGCAGCCGCGGCGGGGCGGGCGGCGCGCCCTGGCCGAGCCGGGCGGCGTAGAGCGCGCCGATCTCGTCGAACAGCAGGCCATGCGACCACGCGTCGGTGGCGATGTGGTGCACGGTCAGGGCCAGCACGTGGTGCTCGGCGCCAAGCCGGAAGAGCACGGCCCGCATCGGCGGCTCGCGGTCGAGCTCGAACGGCCGGCTCACCTCGGTCCGCAGCGCCGCGTCCAGCCCCGGCTCGTCGATGTCCGCCAGGGACAGTTCGATCCGGTCGGCCGGACCGGCGACGGCGTGCCCGGGCGGCGCGATGACGCTGCGCAGGACCTCGTGCCGGGCGGCGACCTCGCGCAGCGCGGCCAGCAACGCGTCGGCATCGAGCGGGCCGGTCAGCCGCAGCACCGTGGGCACGTGGTAGATCGACGGGTTGGTCTCGAACTGCGCGTTGAACCACAGCCGGGCCTGCGACGGCGACAGCGGCTGCGGCGCGTCCGGGTCGGACCGGCGCGGGATCTCCGCGTCGGCCCGGGCGGCGGCGCGGGCAGCCGCGACCCGCCGCTCCATGAGGGCCCGTAGGTTGTCCTGGTGAGACAAGGTCATCGCTTTTCCCTATTGCCGGTGGCCGGTTCGGCCACGATGTCGTCCATGACAAGCCGCTCGAGTTGCCCCGCGAAGTTCGCGAGCACCGGGTGGTCGAACAACAGCCGCACGGGGACCGCGCAGCCGAGCGTCTCGCGCAGCCGGCCCGCGACCCGGGTCGCGGCGAGCGAGTGCCCGCCGAGGCCGAAGAAGCTGTCGTCGGCGCCGATGCGATCGGTGGTGAGGATCTGGGCCCAGACGTCGGCGACCAGCTGCTCCATCATCGACTCGGCCGGCCGGTGCGGCCGGTCCTCGCCGGGCTCGGGCAGCGCGCCGAGGTTGACCTTGCCGCTGGGCGTCATCGGCAGCGCGTCGAGCACCACCCAGCGGTGCGGCACCAGATAGGAAGGCAGGCTCGCGCGCAGGTGGGCGGCGGCCTGCTCGGCGGTGACCGGGCCGGCGACGTAGCCGACGAGGTGCGCCTCGGCGCCCTGGCCCCGCGCGGTGACGACCGCGTGCTCGACGTCGGGGTGGGCGCGCAGCGCGGCCTCGATCTCGCCGAGCTCGACGCGGTAGCCGCGAATCTTCAGCTGATGGTCGCGCCGGCCGCAGAACACGATCTCGCCGTCCGGCCGGCGGCGGACCAGGTCCCCGGTGCGGTAGCACCGCCCGCCGGGCACGACGGGGTCGGGCACGAACGCGGCCTCGGTCAGGTCCGGCCGGTTGTGGTAGCCGATGGCCGGCCCGGCGCCGCCGATCCACAGCTCGCCCGCGACGCCCGCCGGGACGAGCCGCTCCAGCGGATCCATGACGTAGAGCCGCTCGCCGAGCATCGCGTGCCCGATCGGCACGGCGTCGCCGACCTCGAGGACGCGGTACGCGGTCGACAACACGGTGGCCTCGGTCGGGCCGTACACGTTCCACAGCTCCCGCACCACCGGCAGCAGCTCGCGGGCCAGGGCCGGGTCGAGCGTCTCGCCGCCGGCCCACACGCGCAGGTCCGCCCCGCCCGTCCAGCCCGCCGCGAGCAGGGTGCGCAGGATCGTCGGCGGCACGTTCATCACGTTGACGCGGTGCTCGGCGATCTGGCGGCCGAGGCGGTACCCGTCCACCGCGCTGTCGCGGTCGACGACCACGCAGCAGGCGCCGACGCCGAGCGCGGACCAGATCTCCGCGCACGAGATGTCGAAGCTGAGCGTGGCCACGGCGAGCATCCGGTCCCCGGGCCCGAAGCCGGGCTCGAAGCGCAGCGCCTCGGTGAGCGCGGCGACGCTGGCCTGCGCGACGGCCACGCCCTTCGGCTTGCCGGTCGAGCCCGAGGTGTAGAGCAGATAGGCCCGATCGCCGGGCCCGACGACGGGGAGCTCGGCCACGGGCGCGGCCGGCGCCCGGTCGAGGTCCAGCGCGCCTGATCCGGCCGCGGCGGCGGTCGTGGACCGGCAGAGCACGGTCTTCGCGCCGCCGTCCGCGGCGAGCCAGGCCAGGCGCTCGGCCGGCAGCTCCGGCTCCAGCGGCAGGTAGGCCGCCCCGGCCCGCCACACCCCGAGCAGCGTCGCCGGCATCCGGTGGTCGCGCGGCAGGCACACGCCGACGACGTCGCCGGGCTCGATGCCCTGGCCGAGCAGGACCGCCGCGATCGCGGCCGAGTCGTCCCACAGCTGCCGGAACGTCATCTCGCCGTCGGCGCCGGCGACGGCCACCTCGTCGGGGCGCTCCCGCACCTGCCGCTCGATCGCCTCGACCGCCGTGGCCGGCGCGCCGGCCGGGATCGGCGGACCGGCGGCCAGGTCGAGCAGCTGCGCCTCCTCGGCCGCGGTGACCAGCGGCAGGCGGTGCAGCAGGCGGCCCGGGTCCGCGGTGACCTCGGCGAGCACGCGCAGGAGCCGGTCCGCGAACGCCTCCACCCACTCGCGATTCGTGAGGCCGGTGTCGTACTCCACCTGAAGCTCGACCCCGTCGGCCGTCTCGTTCACGAAGACGGTCAACGGGTTCTGCGCCCCGCCGCACCCCAGCTCGCCGAGCAGCTCCAGCCGCACCCCGCCCCGCTCGACCCGGACCGGCATCCCGGCCGGCTGCGCGGAAAGCACCACCGGGGTCAGCATCGCCCCGCGCGACTGGGTGCCGACGGCCGCGAACAGGTCCTCCGTGGACGGCCGGGGCCGGTCCAGCGCCCGGGCCGTCGTCGCCGACACGGCCGCGACCGTGTCCCGGACGGTGGCCGCGGGCTCCAGCCGCAGCCGGATCGGCAGCACGTCGACGAGCGGGCCGATGACCCGGTCGAGTTCGGGTCCGGCGCGCCGGGCCACGACCACGCCGACGAGCACGTCTTTGCGGGCGGTGAACCCGGCCAGCAGCAGCCCGAGTGCGGTCAGCCAGTCCGCGAAGACCGCGGTGCCGCTCGCCGGCGGCACCGGGCGGGTGATCCGCTCGCCGCGGAAGCCCGCGGTGCCCGAGAACAGCTCGCTCGGCGGCGACGCGCCGGCCAGTTCGTCCCGCCACGCGTCCGTCGCGCCGTCGGGCGTGAAGGCGAGGTCGCCGACCTGCACCGGCGGCGGCTCGACGGTCCCGGGCGCGGCCAGCTCGGTCGCGAGCTCGTTGAGGAACGTGCCGGTGGACCAGCCGTCGAAGGCGATGTGGTCGGCGACGACCACCAGCTCCGACACCCCGGCGGCGAGCCGGATGAGCTCGACCCGCAGCAGCGGCGCGGCGCCGGTCAGGTCGAAGGCGTGACGGGCGGCGGCCTCGGCGATCGCGTCCGCCTCCCCGGCGCGCCCGGCCGCGGGCCGGTCGCGCAGGTCGTGCTCGGCGACGGGGACGTCCGTCCACCCGCCCACGACCGCGATCGGCTCGCCGTCGCGCTCGACGACCCGGCTGCGCAGCACCTCATGACGCGACACCAGCGCGGCCAGCGCCGAGCGCAGGGCGGGCGCCTCGACCGGCCCGGTGAGCCGGGCCCGGAACGCCACCGTGGTCACGGCCGGCACCGAGCCGACCTGCCGCAGCGTCCACAGGCCGTGCTGGGTCGGGGTGAGCGGGTACTCGAGCACGCCCTCGTGCCGCACTGGGCCGCTCGCGACCGGGGCCGAGCCCGCCTCTGAGCCCGCCTGCACCAGGGTGGCGAGGGCGGCGACGGTCGGCTCGGCGAGGAACGCGGCCAGCGGCACCGTGGTCGCGAACTCGCGGCCGGCGAGCGCGCAGACCCGGGCCGCGGCCAGCGAGTGCCCGCCGAGGTCGGTGAAGCGGTCGTCGACTCCGATCTCGTCGATGCCCAGCACGTCGCCGACGATCGCGGCGAGCCGCTCTTCGGCGGGCGTGCGGGGCGCGACGAACGCGGTCTCGGTCCCGCGCCGGGCGGCGAGCGCGGGCAGGGCGGCCCGGTCGATCTTGCCGTTCGGGCTCAGGGGCAGCCGCTCGGTGATCGCGAACCGGGTCGGCACCAGGTGCTCCGGCACCCGGCGGCGCAGCCACGCGCGCAGGCCGCGCTCGTCGAGGCCGGTCGCCTCCACGTGCCCGACCAGGTAGGACACGCCGTCCTCGTCGGCGGCGGCGACGACACCAGCGCGGCGCACGGCCGGGTGGCGCACGAGCACCGCCTCGACCTCGCCGGGCTCGACCCGGTAGCCACGGATCTTCACCTGGTCGTCGGCGCGGCCGGCGAACCGCAGCACGGTGCCGTCAGCGCGGACCAGGTCGCCGGAGCGGTACCAGCCGTCGCCGAACCCGCCGCTGTCGCGGTTCAGGTAGCCGCGGGCGACCACCGGGCCGCCGATCCACAGCTCGCCCAGCTCGCCGTCGGCGACCGGCTGCCCGTCGGCGTCGCGCACGGACATGACGGCGCCCGCGATCGGCTGCCCGATCGGCGGCTCGCCGGTGTCGTCGCGGCCGACCTCGGCGATCGCGCAGGTCGTGGTGCACTCGGTCGGACCGTAGAGGTTGAGCACCCGGCGCACACCGGGGTTGGCGTAGATCCGGTCGACCAGCGCCCGGGTCAGCGGCTCCCCGCCGGCGAACACGGCCCGCACGCCGCTCGGCAGCGGCTCGCGCAGCAGCGCGGCGAGCGCGGACGGCACGCCGTAGACGGTCGTGACCTCGTCGCGGGCCGGCAGCGCGGGCAGGGCGAGGACGTTCTCGGCGAGGATGACCGTGCCGCCCGTGGCCAGGGGCAGGAACAGCTGGGTGATCGAGGGGTCGAAGCAGATCGACGCGGTGGCGAGCAGGCCGCTCAGCTCCTCGGCGGTGTACGCCTCGGCCTCGTACCGCAGCAGGTTCATCGTGTTGCGGTGCTCGACGACGACACCCTTGGGGCGGCCGGTGGAGCCCGAGGTGTAGATGACGTACGCCGCGTCGGTGCCGTCGCCGGGCCGGTCGAGCGGGGTCGCGTCGGCGTCCGCGGCGATCTCGTCGACCGGCACCGCGACGGCGTCCAGGCCGGGAAGCGTCGTGGCCCGGGTGGTGGCGACGAGCCGCATCTTCGTGTCGACGGCGATGTACGCCAGCCGCTCGGCCGGGTACGCCGGGTCCATCGGCACGTAGGCGGCACCGGTCTTCAGTACGCCCAGCAGCGCCGGGAGCAGGTGCTCGTCGCGGCCCAGGCACACGCCCACGAGCTCACCGGGACCGGCTCCCGCAAGAGACAGCTCTCGGGCGATCCGGTTCGCGCGGGCGTCGAGCTCCGCGTAGCGCGTCCGGACGGTGCCGGCGATCACGGCAACCCGGTCCGGTGTGCGCCTTGCCTGCTCTTCGACCTGATCGTGGACACGCTGAAACACGCGCAGCCCTCCCCAATATCGGACGGCCGTGCGTTAGCCGTTTTCCTTCCGGAAATAATGCCGCACCAATTCAAGGGCAATCTCGGGTAAATCCACTGCAGTCAAAGGTCCGGCGATCACCGGAAACGCGGCCTCACCTCGCAGAACCGGTGCCGATCGGCGTGCGGGAAGGCCAAACCCTATTCAGCACCCTAGCGATGATTTGGTCGGTATCGCCCCACGTGCGAGTCCAAGCACATGGCACGAATTGGGGTTGTGGCGCCGCGGGATCTCCCCGCGGACCGGGTGCTGACGTATGCCCGCCGGGCCGAGCAGTTCGGATTCGAGGAACTGTGGGTGGAGGATCTGGGGTTCCGCGGCGGCGTGGCCCCGGCCGGCGCCCTGCTCGCGCCACGGAGCGAATCACGGTCGGCATCGGCATCCCGCCGGCCGGGGCATGCAACGCCGCCTTCGCCACGATGGAACTGGCGACGCTGACCCGGTCGTTGCCGGGCCGCGTGATTGCGGGCATCGACCACGGCATGCCGAACTGGACGCGCCAGGCCGACGCCCGCCCGGCCAGCCCGCTCACCTTGTCGCGGGAAGACACGATCGCCGTTCACACGCTGCTGCGCGGCGAGCCAGGCCCTGCCCCGGGCCGATACGTCACCGTCGAGGGCGTGGTCATCGGCGAGACCCCGGCGGCGCCGCCACCGGTCGTGCTCGGCATGCGCGGCCTGAAGTCCTGAGCGGGGCCGCGCAGCGCGGCCCCGCTCAGGGACAGAGGCATCGATCAGCCGGCTCTCCAGCGGTCGAACACCGGCGCCAGGTCGACCGGGCTGGCCGCCTGCGCCGCGGTCCGGAAGGCGACCGGCGTCGACACGCCGTATCGGTGGGCCGTGGCGTAGTCGCGCAGGAACGCCAGCCACCGGTCCGGCCCCATCGTCTGCTCCAGATCCTTCAGCAGACACGACCCGAGAAGGTAGACCACCAGGGCGTAGAAGCCGTTGGCGTTGAAGTAGTCCATCCCGTTGGTTACCTTTGCCTCCGGTGACGGCCAGAAGGGATAGGCGCAGAACGGGTTCTCGTCGCCGGTCACCCGCTGTTTCGAGTACTCGGCGAACGCCTCGTCCAGCCACGGGTCGGCGTACTGGTCATTGCCGACAAGCCCGTACCACCACTGGTGCGCCAGCTCGTGCGCGACCGCGGTACGGGCCGGATAGGCCACCACATATGTGGGGTACTCCATGCTCCCCCACTCGAAGTGTGAGGAGACCACGTCGACTTCCGGGTAGGGGTAGCGTCCGTACCAGCCGGTGTAGGTGTCCATGTATTCAACCGCTCCGGCCAGCGTGTCATCCACCTCCTCGGCGCTCACGTCGGCGGCCGACCACAACCGGACCCGGACACCGTTACGGGTCAACGCTTCCCGCTGGGCGAATGGCCCTGCGGCGAACGCGAAGTCCCTGACCCGCGGCGCGACGATCGTGGTGAGGGTGCGGCCGGGCCTTGCGGGCGCGTCGACCGCGGTACCGGTTGCCGGAACCGCGATCCCGCGCGGGTGGTCGAGGCGCACGGTCCAATCGGCGGTCAGCGAGTAGTTGCTTTCCCCACCCTCGCTGTACGGGTCGAGGTGCCAACCTTTGCCGTCGTGCACCGCAAGCACCGGCAACGCGTGCCCGAGCAGGTAGTACGGTCCTTTGTGGCCGAAGCGGAAATCCCGATCGGGCACCACGATGTCAAGGTCGAAGCGCAGGAGTGCGAGACGCCCGGGCCGCAGCGGGTGTGGCATCCGCACCGGCAGGGCAGTACATCCGACTGCCGGATCGCCCGCCGTGCCACCGGACAGGCCGGTGACCTTCACCGCCGGTGCCCCGCAGCCGTCGACCCCATTACCCCACAGCCGAAGCCAGACCGTATCCAACGGGACGCCGGTGGTGTTGACGAACAACACGCTCATGCTGCCGCGCCAACGGCCGCCGGTGTCATCCGCGGTCAGCCGCACGTCATAGTGGATATCCCCTGGCCCGCGCAACTCTTGCGAGAGGACCGGCGACGCGCCCCGAGCTGGCGCATGAGCCGACGCCGGCGTAGCCGACACCAACAAAGCCCCCGCGAGCGCAGTCACAATCATAAATGTGCGCATCGAGTCATCATCAATGTTGAGAGATGCCCCCGTCGAGGGTGTAGATGCCTCCGGTCATGAACCGGCCGGTCGGGCCGAGCAGAAAATGTACGAGCGCGGCAATCTCGTCCGGGTCCGCTTCGCCGGGGATGGTCCCGGCTGCGCCCAGCGTGGTGACGGTCGACTTCCGCTTGGAGATTTCCAGCATCGGGGTGCTGGTGGGCCCGGGTGCCACAGTGTTGCAGCGGATCAGGTCGGCTGCGTAGGAGGCCGCGATCGCCCGGGACAGGCCGGCAATGCCGGCTTTGCTGGAGACGTAGGCCGGGCCGCCGACGCCGCGGACCGAGGCGACCGAGCCCAGGTTGACGATCGCACCGCCGCCGCGGCGGCGCAGCGGATCGATCGCGTACTTGCACATCAGGAACGTGCCCCGCAGGTTGACCGCGTGCGTGCGGTCGAAGGTCTCGACGTCGACGTCTTCGATACGCTGGTCCTCCAGAAAGCTGACCCCGGCGACGTTGGCCACGCCGTCGAGACCACCGAACGCGGCGTCGGCGGCGCGGTAGAGGGCCTGAACGTCCTCCGGTGAGCTGATGTCGGCGGCCTGCGCCTGCAGCGCAGCGCTGCCCTCGTAGGCGGTCAACGCGGCGCGAACCCGGTCGGCGTCGAGATCAGCTGCGCAGACCCGCCAGCCGGCGCCCAGCAGGCGCAGTGCGGTGGCGCGGCCGATGCCGGATGCGGCGCCGGTCACGATCGCGACGGATGACGTCGCCTGCGGGTTCGGGGATGTGGTCATGATGCCGTCCTCGATGGGGAATCAGGCGATGGCGATTGACGGCACCGGGCTGCCGGTCGCGCCGGTGACCGAGGCCATGCCACCACCGTTCATAAGGTCATTGCCCCATCCGCCGGGGCCTGGTGGCGCTCCAGACATCGAACGCCACCCGCGAGGCAAAGTCAACCGGGCGCCCGGTAGGCTGACACGATGAAGATCTCGCTCGCCTGCTGGCCGTCGAGACTGCCCGGCGAGGCGGTGGCTGGGTTTGTCGCCGCGGCCGCGGCGGCCGACCGGGCCGGGCTCTTCTCGATTCACCTCGGCGAGCATGTGCTGATCGGCTCGCGCACCGATCGATATCCGTACGGTCGCTTCGAGTTCGGTCGGGACGTGCCGTGGCCGGATCCGCTGATCTGTTTGGCGGCCGCCGCCGTGGTCACGAGCCGCATCCGTCTGTCGACCGGCGCGCTCCTCGCCCCGTTACGGCCGCCGGCGGTGCTCGCCAAGGAGATCGCCACGCTCGACGTTCTGTCCCAGGGCCGTACGCAACCCGTCTTCGGCGTCGGCTGGCAACGAGAGGAGTACGAGGCCTGCCGTGTCCCGTGGTCACAGCGGTACACGTTGCTGGAGGGCAACCTCGTCTTCTGCCGCAATGCCTGGCAGCAGCCGGTCTTCTCGGTGGCCGGGCTCGAGGACGTCACCTGCGTGCCGCGGCCCTCGCAGCCGCGCGTGCCGGTGCTGCTGGCCTTGGCCCCCACTGACCGCAACGTCGAGCGCATCGCGCGGCTCGCGGACGGCTGGTGCCCGATGCTGACCTCCCCCGAGGAGCTCCGTGCGGCGGTGACGCGGCTTCGGGAGGCTTTTGAACGCCACGACCGGGACCCCGATGACGTCATCGTGCGGGCCCCGGCGCCGCTGTACCTGACGCCCGCCGGCCGCCTCGACGTCAAGGCCACCTATGCGGCGGCGGAGCAGCTGCGAGCCGCCGGCGCCACGGTGGTCGCGATCGGGCTTCCGCCGGGGCTGCGCAGCCCGTCCGAGGTCACCGACACCATCGACGCGATCGCGGCCGGCGCCTGACTCAGGGCTCCACGACAGCTTTGACCGCTTCACCCCGCGCCATGACACCGATGGCCTGTTCCAGCTCGGCCAGGGGGAACCGGTGTGTCACCAGCGCGGCCAGCCGGTCTCGATACTCCGGCCGACCGGCCAGCCGCGCTGGTAGGCGGCCGGTCCGCCGACGTCCGCGCTGTGCGGCCAGAGCCGGGCCGTGCACGCACCGGGGTCCTGGCGGACGTTGCAGTTGTAGCAGCGACGGCAACCGGCGCCGGGGAACCAGTACACGGTGTCACCGACGGACAGGGGTGTCCCGGCCCAGTCGGTGGCGACCGCGTGGCCCAGCTGCTCGACGACGCCGACGCCCTCCATGACCGAAGGCGATCGGTCGGCCGGGCCTCGTCGGCACGTCTCCGGCCAGGCGGTGCGCGTCCGTGCCGCACACGCCAGCCGATTGGACCCGTACGGTCACTTCATGACTGCCGGGCGCGGGCCGGGGCCGGTCGAGGGCGACGAGGCCGCCCGATGCCGCGTCGAAGGCCATCACGCGGTTGCCGGTCGGGCTCATCGCGCGATCCGAGCGTAGTGCTCGCGGACCAGAACCTCATCGCCTTTGGCGTAGGTGCGCACGAAGCGGTAGAGATCGAACGGGCCGCTGCGCGCTTCCTTGTGCAGTTGTTCGATGAAGGTGCGGGTGATGACGATCCGGTCGCCGGCGTGGATGTCGCCGTTCCACTGCACCGATGTCTCGCCCGCGACGACGCGGTGCCGGGCCAGTGGGTCGCTCAGTGCGATGCCGCCCTGGCTGAGCTCGGCGCGGGGACGGTCCTGGTCCATCGCCAGGCCGAGCGAGACGAAGAAGTATCGCGGTGCCAGCAGATCGGGGTGCCCGGCGGCGCGGGCCTCGGCGACGTCGTGATGCAGCGGCGACAGGGCGCCCGTCGCGATGGCGAAGCGATGCACGGCCTCCCGGGTGACCTCGACGGTGACGGCGGCTGGAAGCTGCCATTCGGGCGGTTGGTCAAGGCCTGGCCAGGGGTCAGTCACGATGTCTCCACGTGAGAACGGGCAGGCCGTCGTCGTCGATGGACACCCGGCCGGCGAGCGGGTCGTTCAGGGCGAGGCGCGGCGCCGGTTCGCCCGGCTCCCAGCGGCCCACGAGGCGAATGTCGTCCGGGTCGTCGGCCGGCTGGTCCGGTTGGTCAAGTGTCACGACGACGACCGTGTACGGGGTGGCGGTGGCGAGCGTGGGGGTCGGCGCGCGGTGGGTGGTCGTCCAGGAGTACAGGCGACCCGTGAGGCGGACTTCGACGGTGTCGAAGGTGTCGAGGTGACAGGTCCGGCAGCGGGGCCGGGGCGGCCATTGCCGGTGGGTGCAGTTGCGGCAGCGGGGCAGCACGAAGCGGCCCTCGCGTGCCGCGCTCAGGTAGGGCTCCAGTTCGGGCGCGGTCACCAGGATGCGTTCCACCGTGGTCCGGCTCATCGCTCACGCCTTCCGAACAGGGCCAGCGACCCGTCGCCCCAGTCGCCCCAGCCGGTCACCGCCACCACTCGGGCGCCGTCGACCTGGCGGCGATCGGCCTCGGCGCGCAGCTGGCGGACGGACTCGGCGACGTGACCGAGGCCGAGCAGGTGGCCCTCGGACAGCAGGCCACCGTGGGTGTTGACCGGAAGTTGGCCGCCGAGGCGGATCCGGCCGGACAGCACGAACTCGGCCGCGCCGCCTCGCGCGCAGAATCCGGCTTCCTCCAGTTGGTGGAGCACTTCGAAGGTGAAGCAGTCGTAGATCATCGCGGCGTCGACGTCTTCGGGGCCCAGCCCGGCTGCCTCGAAGGCGGCGGGGGCGGCGAGGGTGAGCCCGATCCGCATCCAGTCCCGTCGGTTGGTGAGGTCGTCGGCGCTTTCCGGGCGGGCGGTCCGGCAGGCCAGCAAGGGGATGTCGCGGGCGCCGTGGCCGCCGCGGTCCCTGCTGGTCAGGATGACGGCGACGGCGCCGTCGGTTTCCAGGCAGCAGTCCAGCAACCGGTACGGTTCGGTGACGTACGGGGAGGCGTCGTAGTCGGCGCGCGTGATCGGCCGTCCGTACATCTGCGCCCCGCGGTTGAGCTGTGCGTGGGCGCGCATCGTGAGCGCGACCTCCGCCAGGGCGGCCACGGGTGTGCCGTGCAGCTCCAGATGCCGGCGGGCGATCATGGCATACCACTGGGCCGGCGCGACCCATCCGTGCGGTTGCTCGAGGGCCTCCCGGAACTGCTGGCCGGGCAGGAGGCCGACGCGTCGGGCGATGCGCGAGCCGGATCGTCCGTTGCGGGCCAGGACGATGAGGACCACCTCGGCGGTGCCGGAGCGCAGCATGACGTCGGCCAGGCCGATCGAGGCGATGCCGGCGTTGCCGCCCGGCGGGGCGTAGGCGTCGAGGACGTCGTCGCGCAGGCCCAGCGCGGCCATGAGGTCCTCGGTGAACAGCGAGCCGCCGACCGGGATGACCGCGTCGACGTCGTGGGCCGCCAGACCCGAGTCCCGCAGCGCGGCGACGGCGGCGGCGGCCCCCAACGCGGCGACGGATCGGCCGCTGCGCCTGGAGAAGTCCGTGCGGCCGACGCCGGCGACGAAGGTTCCGGTGCCGTTCACGCAGGGCCGATCCGGGGCAGGCGGATCTGCCCGGTGCCGCGCGTGACCACCTCGCCGCGGCGGTCGAGGCTGAGCTCAACGTCGATGAGCAAGAATGTGGCGTGGTCGGTGACCGCGGTCGCGGCGACGCCGGCCATCAGCGGGTCGCCGGGAAAGACCGAGGCGAGGTGGCGCACGCTGGAGGCGACCAGGTGTCCCCCGTGCTGCATCGCCCACTCCTCGGCGAGCTGGCAGAGCCAGGCGGCCTGCAGCGGGCCGTGGACGGGGGTGTCGGGCAGTCCCTCGGACAGGGCGAATCCGCGGTCGAAGTGAATGCGGTGCGGCAGCCAGCAGGCCGCGCTGAACAGGAACAGGTCGACCTGGTCGGCCACGATGCTGCTGTGACACAGGGTGTCGCCCGGCGCGGTGAGCACCACTGCGTCGCCGGCGGTCACGAGGCCGGTCCTTGCTCCGCGCCCGCGTCGGCCTCGCCGGTGCGATCGGTGGGCAGCGCCACCGCGCCGGCCTGCACGAGGGCGTCGACGTCGGCGGCGGTCTTGCCGAGCAGGTCGCGCAGGATCGTTTCGGTGTCCGCCCCGGCCGCATGCGGTGCGGCGATGTGCCCGTCGGTCAGGTCGTTCATCTTGATCGGGTTGCCGACCACCTGAACCTTGCCGGCGATCGGGTCGTCGATGGTGCTGAGCATCTGCCGCGCCGCGACTTGGTCGCTGGCGAGGACGCCGGGGATGTCCAGGACCGCGCCGCAGGGCACTTCGCAGGGCGAGAGCGTCGCGACGACCTGATCGGTGGTGCGGGCGGTGGTCCATTCCTTGACGACGGACTCGACCAGGTCGAAGTGGCTGACCCGGCCGGCGGAGGTGGCGAACCGGGCGTCGCTGATCAGGTCGGGCTGCCCGATCGCGGTGCAGAATCGCCGCCATACCGGATCGCCGCCGATGGCGATGTTGACCCAGCCGTCGGCGGTGGGAAAGGCACCATAGGGTGCGCTGGTGCCCGAGCGTCCGCGCGGCGGGGTGCGGCCGAGGACGGAGAGCATGCCGAGGGCGAGTTCGTTGAGGAAGACCATCGAGTCGTGCATGGCCACGTCCACCCGCTGGGCCCCGCCGCCGGTGCGTTCCCGGCGCAGCAGCGCCAGGGCGACGCCGAGGACCGTGAGGGTGCTGGTGACCTCGTCGCCGAGCGCGAGGCCGTTGTAGCCGGGCCCGCCGTCGGAAGATCCGGCCCGGAACTGCAGTCCGGCGAGGCCCTGGGCGATGATGTCGAAGGCGCGCAGGTTGGTCAGCGGGCCGGCGTCCACCACGTCACCGTGACCGAACCCGGACAGCGTTGCGTAGACGATGTCGGGGTTGTGCCGGCGCAGCGAGTCGAAGTCGATGCCCAGCCGCTCCAGCGAGCTGGGTTTCTGGTTGGCCCAGACGACGTCGCTCTTGGCGACCAGTTCGAACAGCACGTCCCGGCCGGCCTGCGTGGTGATGTCCAGGGCGATGCTGGATTTGTTGCCCATGACGCGCAGTTCACCGGCGCTGCGCCGGCCGGCCGGTGATTCGACGAAGGGTCCGACGCCGCGCAGGGTGTCGCCGTGGCCGGGCCGTTCGACCTTGATGACCTCGGCGCCGAACATCGACATCAGCCACGTGCCGTGATTGCCGGCGAGATAGTGCTCGAGGGAGAGGACCCGGTAGCCGGCGAGAGGTCCGCTCATCGGTCCTCCGCCGTGTGCGCGCGGCCGAGGGCCGGGGTGTCGTGGTCGTGCAGCGGCAGGGCGACGGTCGCGGTGCCGGTGCACGTGGTGTCGCCGAGCTGGTTGGTGCCGGTGAGCGTGAGGTGCACGAGACCGCGGCCGCCGATGGGCTCCTTGCCGGTCACCTCGCCGCGGAAGAAGGTCGTGTCGTGCATGAGGTTCGGGCGGATGAGCTTGGCCTCGAAGGTGTCCAGGAAGGCGTGGTCGCCCATCCAGTCGGTGACGGCCTGGCTCATCCAGCTGGTGCGCATCCAGCCGTTGTCGTAGACGCCGGGCATGCCGACGGCCTGGGCGACCTCGCTCTTGTAGTGCCCCATGCCGGGCCACGTGGTCTCGGCGATCCAGCCCGCGTCGCGGGCGTTGGGCAGCCGGTCGGGGGCGTTGCGGGCGAGGTGGCGGTTGCGCCACTGGGTGTCGCAGGGGGCGTAGCCGAACGGCAGGGCGCCGGCGTAGAAGGCGATGATGGTGGTCAGGTCGAGCGGGCCCTTGGCCAGCACCGGGATCTGATCGCCCACGTTCACCTCGGCGAAGAGCCGGCGCTCGGCGCCGCGGCGAGTCCGGCCGAGGGTGAGCCGTTCGATCTCGTCGAACTCCTCGGCGGAGTACCGGTAACTCTCGCGGGCCACGTACTTGAGCCCTTGCCCGGTGGTGGCCCGGGGCACGCGCAGGGCCTTGGAGGTGTAGACGGCGGCGATCTCGCCGCCGACGCGGTACGTCGTGTCGGACACCTGCACCACCATGCGGTCCACGGTGCGCCCGGACTTCTCGTACATGTCGGTGAGCATCGAGGAGGCTTCGACCCGCTCGCCGCGGTGGATCGGTCGCCGCAGGTCCCAGGTGCCGGTGCCGAAGAACACCTGCAGGCCGGGGAAGCCGGGCGATACACCCGCGGCGAAGATGCTGTACGGGAACGTCGGCGCACCGACAATCCCGCCGTGGGGGCCGTCGGCCGCGTACGCCTCATCCACCCAGAGCGGGTTCTCGTCGCCCGCGCCTTCGGCGAAGTGCCGGATGGTGTCCAGGGTGGCCTCGGCGTTGAACTGCTTGATGCGCAGCGGCACGCCGATCATCTGACGCACCCGTTCGATTTCCTCGTCGGTGATGACGTCGATGGAGCTGAACACCTCGCTGGTCACGCTCACTCACTCTCCTCTGCACCACACTCGAAAATCACCCTACCGGGCGCCCGGTTGGGGGTCAATGCACGACCGCCCCCAGACGCGCCGCGTGCCGCTCGAGGCTCAGATCCGCCGTTCGTGACCGTCCCACACCTGCTCGCGCAGGCGGAACTTCTGGATCTTCCCGGTCGAGGTCCGCGGCATCTCGGCGAAGACCACCCGGCGGGGCGCCTTGAAGCGGGCGATGCGGGCCTTCACGAACCCGATCAGCTCGTCCTCGGTGGCCGAGCAGCCGGGCTTGAGGCTGACGAAGGCGATGGGTACCTCACCCCAGCGTTCGTCAGGCCCCGCGACCACGGCGGCCTCCAGTACGGCGGGATGATCGCCGAGCACCTGTTCGACCTCGACGCTGGTGATGTTCTCGCCGCCGGAGATGATGACGTCCTTGCTGCGATCGCGCAGTTCGACGTAGCCGTCGGGGTGGCGGACGCCGAGATCACCGGTGCGGAACCAGCCGTCGGGCGCGGCGACCCGGGTGGCGTCCGGGTCCTTCAGGTAGCCGAGCATCACGTTGTTGCCACGCAACGAGATCTCCCCGACGGTCCGGCCGTCTTCGGGGACGTCCCGGCCGTCCGCGTCGATCACCCGGACCGGGCAGGAGACCATGTTGCCGACCCCCTGCCGGGCCTTGAGCCGGGCCTGTTCATCGCCGCCGAGGCGGTCCCACTCCGGGCGCCAGTCGCAGACGACCGCCGGGCCGAACGTCTCGGTCAACCCGTACAGGTGGGTGAGATCGAAGCCGAGTTCGGCCATCCGGCGCAGGATGGCGGGCGACGGCGGCGACCCTCCGGTCGCGACCCTGATCCGGGTCCCGGCCGGTACACCGCCCTCCGACTCGGGTGCGTAGGCGAGCATCGACAGCACGGTCGGCGAACCGTTGAGGTGGGTGACGCCGGTGTCGCGGATCAGCCGCCAAACCTCCGCTGGCTCCACCTTCGGCAGGCACACATGGGTGCCGGCGGCCGCGGTCACCGCCCACGGGAAGCACCAGCCGTTGCAGTGGAACATCGGCAGGGTCCAGAGGTGAACCGTCGACGGCGCGAGCCCGGTGTGCCCGACCATGGCCAGCGCCTGCAGATAGGCGCCGCGGTGGTGGTACATCACACCGCGGGGCCGCCCCGTGGTACCGGAGGTGTAGTTGATCGACAGCACCGCGCGCTCGTCGGTGGTGCGGTGATCCTCCGGCTCGTACGCGGCGAGCAGCTCGTCGTAGCCGTCGCCCGTGGAGACGACCTCGATGCGCCGTCCGCAGCGGGCGATGGCGTCGTCCAGCACCGCGCGCAACGAGGGGTGGCAGAGGGCAAGGCGCACCTCGGCGTGCTCGAGGATGTACGCGACCTCGGTGGCGGAGAGGCGGGTGTTGACGGCCACCAGCGGCACGCCGGCGAGGGGGACGCCGTAGTGCGCCTCAAGGTGGATGTGGTCGTTGGGCGCCAGGACGGCGACCGGAGCCCCGGCGGCCCGGGCGTGCACCAGCGCCGCCATCCGGCCGGCCCGGTCACGAACTTCGCGATAGGTCCACGTGCGACCTTGATCGATGACGCCGATCCGCTCGCCGTGGGCGGCGGCTGCGCGGTCCAGGAACGCCAGGGGCGTGAGCGGCTCGAAGGAGAGCCGGTCCAGCGGCAGCGGTTGAGAGCTCGTCACGAGCCGCAGCCTACCGGGCGCCCGGTTCGGCGACAATGGCCGTCATCCCGGCCCGCTCGCGGGCAGCGCTCAGCCGGTGAAGACGCCGTCGAAGTAGATGCCGCCCAGCAGCTCGGCAACCTCGTCCGGGGTGAGATCGCCGTCGGCGCGATACCAGAACATCGTCCAGTTCAACATGTTGAACAGCCCGAGCGTCAGCTGCTTGGCCGAGTGCTTCGACTTGACCACCCCGGCCTTCTGCCCGGCGGCGATCAGGCCCTCGGCCCACGTCTCGTAGCGGTCGCGCAGGGCCACCACCTGCTGCAGCCGCTCCCCCGACAGCGAACGCATGTCGGTGAGCATGGTGTGACTGAAGTTGACGTTCGCCAGCATGGCCAGGGTGTGGCCGTGCACCATGGCGCGCAGCCGATCCTGCGGATCGTCGCCGGCCGCCGCGACCGCCTCCTGGGCGCCGACCTCGACGTCTCGCAGCGCGGCCAGGCAGATCTCGTACAGCAGGTCTTCCTTGCTCGAGACGTGGTGGTACAGCGAGGCCTTCCTGATCCCGAGTGCCTCACTGATCTCACGGGTCGTGGTCCGCTCATAGCCCAGGCGCCTGAACAGCGCGGCAGCGTCGACCAGGATGCGTTGGGCGGTGGCGCCGCGATCGTGCGTGGCCTGGTCGCTCATCGTGTGCCGTCCTCCGAATGCCTTCGCCGCCAGCAGGATTGCCGGGACTCACCAAAAATCGTGCCACACCGAACAGTCGAGTTCAGCGCAGGGCGTTGCCGGCGTCGACCCGCAGCTCGCATCCGGTGACGTAGCGGGACTCGTCGGAGACGAGATACACCACCGCGTGCGCCACGTCCTCCGGGTCGATGCGGGCCACTGGCAGCGCATTGGCGAAGATCGCGCCGGTCTCCGGCCGGGCCTCGATGAGCGCGGGAAGACTGTCGAGGTGCTCGACCATCGGCGTGTTGACGCCGGTCGGATGGACGACATTGACGCGGATACCGCGCGTGGCGAACTCGTTGGCGACGCTCTTGGCCAGCCCGACCACGGCGTGCTTGGAGGCCACATACGGGGCCAGGAACGGCAGTCCCTTGACCGCGCCGGTCGAGCCGATGCAGACCACCGAGCCGCCCCCGGCCGTCAGCAGGTGTGGCAGCGCCGCCGAAATCGTGTTCCAGCTACCCGTCAGGTTGGTGCTGATGACCGCGTTCCAGGTCGGCTCGGTCAGATCCTCGAACCGCTGCTGCGAGCCGATGCTGGCGTTGGCAACAACCGCGTCCAGCCGGCCCAGTTCGGCCACGGCGGCGCCGACGCCGGCGAACATCGCGGCGCGATCACGGATGTCCGCGGCGTGCCACACCACCCGCGCTCCGCGCGCACGGGCAAGCCGCACGGTCTCCTGCAGATCGGCATCGCCCGCCATGGCGTAGCCGGCGTCGGCCGGACTCCGGCCCAGGTCGACGGCGATGAGGTCGGCGCCCTCCTCGGCCAGCCGCAGGCAGTGCATCCGGCCCTGACCGCGGCCGGCGCCGGTGACCAGGACAACCTTGCCGGCGACCCGTCCGCGGCGCGTCACGGGAACTCGACGACCGTTCGCACGGCACCGGTCGTACCGAACGCGTCGAGCGCATCAGGAATCTGATCGAGGCCGATGCGCTCGGACACGAAATCGTCGAGCTTGAGCCGGCCGTCGAAGTAGAGATCCACGAATCGCGGGATGTCGAGGCGGAACCGGTTGGAGCCCATGTAGGTGCCCTGGATGCGGCGGTCCCAGGCGAAGTGCCCGCCCGGCAGCTCCAGGGTGTTCCCCCGCTGGACGCCCACCAGCGTGGTGAGGCCACCGGGCCGCAGCATCAGGAAGCTCTGCTGCGCGGTACGGGCGTTGCCGATCGCCTCGAAGGAGAACTCGACACCGCCGCGCGACAGGTCCGTCACCGCGGCGACGACGTCGTCGGTGCCGGTCGGGTTGAGCGTGTGGGTGGCCCCGAGGGTGCGGGCGAGCTTCAGCTTCGCGTCGTCGGTGTCGATGGCGATGATCTGCGTCGCGCCGGCGATCCGTGCGCCCTGCACGATGCTCATCCCCACGCCCCCGCAGCCCGCCACCGCCACCGAACTGCCCGGGGTGACCCTGGCCGCGTGAAACACCGCGCCAAGGCCGGTGGTGATGCCGCAGCCCATCAGCGCCCCGTACTCCAGTGGCAGCCGGGGGTCGACCGCGACGACCGCGTGTTCGTGCACGAGCAGTTCCTCCGCCCAGGAGGCGATGCCCGACATCTGGTGCAGCGGGGCGTCGCCGACGCGCAGGCGGGGTGGCTCGTCGGCGCCGCGGGTCACCCCGGCCTTGAGGCACAGGGCCGGGCGGCCGGTGAGGCAGTACTCGCAGTGGCCGCAGAACACCGACATGCACGTGACCACGTGCTGACCGACCTCGACCTCGGTGACGTCGCGACCGACGGCCGTGACGACGCCGGCCGACTCGTGCCCCATCACCTGCGGCAACGGCCGGGTCTGGCGGCCGGTGTAGACGCCGTGGTCGGTGGCGCAGATGCCGGCGGCGACGGTGCGGACCCGCACCTCGTGAGGGCCGGGGTCGGCGATCGCGACCTCGGTGATCTCGATGTCGCGGGCGCCGCGCATGACTACCGCTCGCATGAGCGTCCTCGCTCTCAACTGAGCTCTCAACTGAAGCTCTCAACTGAAAATCATCTGGGGTTCGAGCCAGGACAGCAGCCCTTCGGGGCCGCCCTCACGGTCGAAGCCGGACTTCTTGAACCCGCCGAACGGCTGTCCGGTGAATGCGCCGGTTGTGTTGATGTAGACGTGCCCGCTGCGGATGCGCCGGGCGATGGCGACCGCCCGGTCGACGTCGCGGCAGAAGACGGCACCACCGAGGCCGTAGTCGGAGTCGTTGGCCAGGGCGACCGCCTCGTCGATCCCGCCATAGGGCACCACGGTCAGCACCGGCCCGAAGATCTCCTGCTGCGCGACCGAGACGGCGTTCGACTCGGCCGCGAACAGCGTGGGTTCGAAGTACCAGCCGCGCGTCTGCGTGGCAGGGCGCCGACCGCCGGTCACCAGCCGCACGCCCTCGGCGACCGCACCGTCGACGATGGCCTGGACCCGGTCCCGCTGCCGGCTGCTGATCAGCGGTCCGAGCTCGGTGGCCGGGTCGAGCGGATCGCCGATGCGGACCTGGCGCATCGCGTCGGCGAGCCGTTGCACCATCTCCTCGTACTGCGGCCGGGCGACCAGGACCCGCGTCGTGGCGTAGCAGATCTGCCCGCAACTGCGGATCGCGCCCCACATCAGCGGCGCCGCGATCGCTTCGAGGTCGACGTCTTCGGTGACCAGGGCCGCGGACTTGCCGCCCAGCTCGAGGGCCATCCTGGTGATGTTCGGGGCACAAGCCTGCATGATGGCGGTTCCGGCGGCCGTACTGCCGGTGAAGCTGACCTTGTCCGTGAGCGGCGAGCCGGCCAGGTACGCGCCGACCTCGGCACGGCCCGGCACGATGTTGAGCACACCCGGTGGCAGGTTGGCCTCCGCGACCGCCTCGGCGAGCAGCATCATCGTGGTCGGGTTCTCGATCGCCGGCTTGAGCACCATGGTGCATCCGGCCACCAGAGCCGCCCCGGCCTTCTGGGCGGCGGTGGAGACCGGTCCGTTGAACGGCTGGATGCCGACGCCGACACCGGCCGGTGCGAGGATCCGGCGGGCCCGTCCGTCGCCGTTCGGCCAGCCGCGCAGCTCCTCGAAGGAGAAGTACGTCGCCAGGTCGGCGGCGCGGGTCCAGTAGCCGGCCACCCGTTCGTGCATGGCGCGGCTGGCCCCGATCGGCGCGCCGGACTCCGCCGTGTAGGCCTGGGTCATGGCCTCGATCCGGCTGTCGAAGGCGGCGGCGAGGCGTCGCACGCCGTCGGCGCGGCGGGCGGCGGACAGGTGCGGCCACGGTCCTTCGTCGAAGGCCTGCCGGGCGGCGAGCAGCGCGCGTTCGGCGTCCTTGACGGTCGCGGCCGGGATGCGGGCGACCACCTCTTCGGTGGCCGGGTTGGTGATGTCCTCGACCTCATCGCCGGCCGGCTCGACCCATTCGCCGCCGATGAAGAACTTGTCGTAGCTCATCCGCCTCGTCCTCTGCTGGTGTGGTTGGCGGTTACAGCACCGCGATGGGATTGACCGGGGATCCGGTCGCCCGGGCGAAGGGCAGCGGGCTGACGGTGAACAAAAACTCGAAGCGGCCCGCCGCCGTGCACGCGGCGTGGAGGTCCTCCAGGTGCATGTTGTCGATGAGGTGCACGCCCATGAACACCAGGCAGCCGACATGGATCGGCATGCGTTCCCGGGTGTGTGGTGAGGGCAGCGCGTCGTTGCCGCCATCGGAGCCCAGCAGGGCGATATCCCGATCGTGCAGCCAGGGCAGGGCGCTCGCGTCCGGTCCGGCCAGGAAGAGGGAGCCGTCGGCGGTGCGTTCACCGGCGACGCCGTGCAGGCGGCGGCGCGGCTCGCGGCCGACCCGCAGCAGCAGGGCGTCGCCCGGGCCGGGTTCAACACCGGCGAGTTCGGCGGCCCGGTCCAGGTCGGTGGCGGTGATCGGGCGGGCCGGATCCCAGAACGGTTCGCCGGCCACGGCCGGCAGGTCGAGCAGGATGCCGCGGGTGGTGACGCCGTCGGCCAGGGCGGCGATCGAGTTGACCTGGGCCCCGTCGGAGCGGACCAGGCTGGCCGGGTGCCCGTTGTACATGCGGCCGTCGAAGTAGATGTGGCAGAACGCGTCGATGTGGGTCGTGCTGGCGCCGTGGGGCGCGATGCCGAGATAGTCGGCGGCGATCCCGCAGCCGTCCTCGGGCAGATCACCGGCCGCGAGCATGTGATGAGCGGCGGGGACCGGGTTGATCACCGACGGCGTCTCGTCGATGCGGCCACAGCCGATGACACGGCCGGATCGCACCAGGGTTGCCGCGCGGGTGACCACCTCGGCAGTGATCAGGTTCAGGGTGCCGCGGGCGTCGTCGGCTCCCCACCGGCCCCAGTTGGACACGGCCTCGTAGCGCCGCTTGACCTCGTCGGTCGTCACGCGACGACCAAACCCGGCATGACGCCGGATGCGCGCCAATCGGCGAGCATCCGGAAGAACACCAGCGGCCCGCCGCCGTACCGGATGTTGTCCAGGCTGTGCGGGTTGTCCGGGTCGCCTTCGCTGTTGCTGTAGCTCGGGGTGCAGTCCTTGACCCGGGCGGCGCCGGAGGCTTTGGCCCGCATCTCCGCCAGCCAGCCCGCGACGCCGTCCTCGGTGGCCTCCACGCAGGCGCTGTCGCCGGCGGCACGCGTCTGGGTCACGACGTAGGCGAGGTGGCGGGACTGCTCGTCGGCGAGGTGGGTGAAGTTGATGGTGGTGGCGTTCTGCACGATGCCCATCATGAACAGGTTCGGGAAGCCCCTGGCGTGCATGCCGTGCAAGGTTCGCGGGCCGGCGGACCACGCCTCGGTCAGGCGCACGCCGTCGCGGCCCACCGGGTCGTAGCCGGTGCGCCGGCCGAGCGAGGTGCCGACCTCGAAGCCGGTGGCGAAGATCAGGCAGTCGACCTCGTACTCGCGGCCCTCGACCACGACACCGCCGGCGGTCAGGCGCTGCACGCCGCGGCCATGGGTGTCGACGAGCTCGACGTTGGGCCGGTTGAAGGCGGCGAGGTATTCGTCGTGGAAGCCGATGCGCTTGCAGTACAGGTAGTACCAGGGCTTCAGGGCCTCGGCGGTGCGCGGGTCGTCGACCGTGCGGGCGATCCGGGAGCGGACCTCGTGCCCCTTCACCATGTCGGAGAGCTGGATCACCGCGTCGTACTCCGCCGGGCTCAGGTCGCGGCCGAGCCGGCGGGCGGCGTGGCGGGCGACGCGGGCGGTGATGTTGCGGTAGATGTCGGTCCAGGAGTCCGCGACGAGGTCTTCGTCGACGTCGGCGCCGCTGAGGATCGCGGTGAAGTTCTCGATGCGCCGGCGCTGCCAGCCGGGGGTGAGCGAGGCCTGCCAGGCCGGGTCGGTCTGCCGGTTGTTGCGCACGCCGACGACGGCCGGCGTGCGTTGGAAGACATAGAGCTGCTGGGCAGAGCGGGCCAGGTGCGGCACGATCTGCAATGCGGTGGCGCCGGTGCCGATGACCCCGACCCGCTTGTCGGCCAGCCGTTGCAGGCCGCCCTGAGCGGTGCCGCCGGTGTAGGTGTAGTCCCAGCGGCTGCTGTGGAAGCTGTACCCGCGATATTCGTTGATGCCTTCGATCGCGGGCAGTTTCGGCTTGCTCAGCGCGCCGTTGGCGATGACGACGAAGCGCGACTGCAGCCGGTCGCCGCGGTTGGTGGAGATCCACCACGAACGGGTGGTCGCATCCCACCGCAGCCCATCGACCTCGGTTTGCAGCAGAGCGTGCTCGTACAGCCCGAAGTGCCGGGCGATGCGCCGGGCGTGCTCGAGAATGTCGGGGCCGTAGGCGTACTTGTCCTGCGGTACGTAGCCGAGCTCCTCCAGCAGCGGCAGGTAGACGGTGGCGTCGATGTCGCACTGCGCGCCGGGGTACCGGTTCCAGTACCAGGTGCCGCCGACGTCGCCGCCGCTGTCGATGAGCCGCACGTCACGCAGGCCGGCCTCACGCAGCCGGGCCGCGGCCAGCAGGCCGGAGAAGCCGGCCCCGATCACGGTGGCCTCCATCTGGTCCCGGACCGGTGCGCGGGTCAAGCCGGCTTCGACGTCGGGGTCCTCGCGGTAGTTGGAGAATTCCGCAGTCACCTCGACGTATTGGTCGTTGGCGTCCTTGCGCAGGCGCCGGTCCCGCTCGGCGGCATACCGCAAGCGCAGGCTGCCGACGTCGAGGTCGTCGGCGCCCACGAGGGCGGCCAGCCCAGGCAGCTCGCCCGGTCCTTCGAGCTCCTCTGCAGCGATCACCATGCGACGAACCTACCGGGCGCCCGGTTTGGTTGGCAAGATGGTGCCATGACGACCGAGGACTCCGAAAAGATCACAGCCGACGACCGCCTCGCGATCACCGACCTGCTCATCCGCTACGCCCGCGCATGCGACGACAAGGACTGGGATCTGCTCGGCGCGGTGTTCACCGCCGACTGCGTGGCCCGGTACCGCACCGTGCACCTCCAGTCGCTTCCGGCCGTCAAGCACCACTTGTGGTCGGTCCTCGGCGGCTGCGGCAACACCCAGCATCTCATCGGCAACGTGGCGGTGAGCCGCAACGAACGAGGTGTCGCCGTGCGCAGCAACGTCCGTGGCTGGCATGTCGGCGCCGGCGCGTACGAGGGCAGCAGCTACGAGGGCATCGGCTACTACGACGACGTCGTGGTGCGCACGGGCGACGGCTGGCGCATCGCGGAGCGCACCTTCGTCCTGGTCGCCGACAACGGCGACCGCAGCGTGCTGCAACCCGGCCCCGAACCCGCGCCGGACTACGAGAGCCGCAGGGCCTGAGCGGCGCGGCGCATCCGGTCGCAGTGCTCCCGCAGCGGCACCGGGGTCGGCCCGAAGCGGGTGTCGACGCAGATGTGGCCGGCGCCGTGCCCGCGCCAGGCCGTCACGAACGAGCGCATGTCGTCACCGTCCATGCTCGCCATGTAGAGCCGGGGCTCGATGCCGATCTGCGCCGGGTCCCTTCCGGCGGCCGCGGCGGCGGCGTGGACCCGGCGCAGGCACTGCTCGGCGCGTTCGCCGGGGGTGACGTGCACGGGCGGGAACCAGCCGTCGCCGGCGCGTCCGAGGCGCTCCAGGACGGCAGGCGCCTCGCCGCCGAACCAGATCGGTATCGGTCGCTGCCGGGGCAGCGCCTGGATGCCAACGTGCTGCAGCTGATGGTGCCGGCCGTGATAGCTGACCGCGTCGCGGGTCCACAGCGCCCGCAGCACCTCGATCTGCTCCTCGAGCAGGCCGGCTCGCTCTCCGAACGGCGCGTTCAGGGCCTCGTACTCAATGGTGCTCCAGCCGGTCCCGACACCCAGGCGCAACTTTCCCCGGCACAGCAGGTCGACCTCGGCCGCCTGCTTGGCCACCAGCGCCGTCTGCCGTTGCGGCAACACCATGATGTTCGTGGCGAAACCCAGCTCGCAGCGGCCGGCGAGATAGGCCATGAGCACAAAAGGTTCCCGATAGACAACCTCGTGCGTGTACGGGGTGGACCCGGCCGGACCGCTCCAGCGGCGGGCCCATTCCCGGTAGACCGGCTCGGACAGTGCCGCCGCGTCCACGCCCAGGACATGGTCACCGAAGCTGATGTGGGCGTAGCCGCAGTCGACGGCAACCCGCAGCCACTCGTCGAGCTGCTCCGGTTCGAGATAGCCGGTCTCGTCGCCAGGGAACATGATGCCGGCCTGCAGGGTGCCGGTCATCGGGTCACCGCCGCGGCGGCTTCCGTGCCGGCGATGCGGCCGTAGGTCAGGCAGTTGGACACCGAGTTGCCGCTGCCGAGGTACGTCTTGCCGAGCACGCCACCGACGACCTCACCGGCGGCGTAGAGGCCCTCGATGGGGGCGCCGGTCGGACGCAGCACGCGGGCGCCGGCATCGATGCGCGGCCCGGTGGCGGTGAGCGACAGCATCGACAGGCGCATCTCCACGGCATAGAACGGCGCCGTGGCGATCTCCCGCAGCACGGCCGGATCCTTGCGGTACAGCCGGTCGCCGCCCGCGGCCAGATCGCCGTTGTACGTGGCGACGGTACCCTGCAGCGTTGCTACGGGAACGGCGATGGCGTCGGCCAGTTCGGCGAGGGTGTCGCGGCGGACCACCTTGCCGGCCTCGAGCATGAGGTCGATCATCGGCTCGACCCAGTCCTCGTGGCTCTGGCCGGGGATGCGCACCTTCTTGGCGTTGCCGGACGTGCGCGGCTGCGCCGCCCGCTTCGCGGCCTCGTCGAAGACGGCGAAGGCCCGGCCGCCGCGGGCCCGCAGGATCTGGTACGTCATGCCGTAGGGCGACATTTCGTTGCAGCAGCGGGTGCCGTCCGGAAGGACCAGCAGCAGCCACCCTGGCAGGTAGGACGCCTCGACCTCATGGCCGAAGTTGGTGCGCAGGCCGCAGTGGCCGCGATCGTGGCCGGTGATGTGGGCGCCGACCTGGGTGGCGAGGTGCAGGCCATCACCGCGGGCGCTGTCGGCGCCGATATACCACGACCAGTCCCCTGCCAGCCGCGAGGACGGGAAATGTTCTTCGAGCAGGCTGGCGTTGGCGCCGAAGCCGCCGGAAGCCAGGATGACCGCCGCGGCGGTCAGTTCGTCGTCGCCGGCGGCGATGCCGCACACGGCGCCCCGTCCGTCGGTCAGCAACCGGTCGACGCGGCGTCCGAGTGCCACCTCGACCCGGCCGGTGCGCTTCGCCATCGCGGTGAGGGTACGGACGATCGCTTCGCCTTCGCCGACCGGTGAGTGCCCGCGCGGGACCGCCTCGCCACCGGCGAAGAGGATCTCCGGGCGGAACTCGAGCCCACCGTCGGCCAGCCACTCGATCGCCGGACCGCACTCGTCTGCCAGCCTGCGCACGGCGCCGATCTCGACGTCCCAGTGATTGGCGGTCATGTAGTCCTGGAACAGTGCGTCCGGACTGTCAGTGATGCCTTGGGCTCGCTGCATGCGGGTGCCGGCGCCCATCATGATGCCGGTCGAGAGCCGGCTCGAGCCGCCGATGCGAGCTTCGGACTCGGCCAGCAGGACCTGCGCCCCGGCCTGCGCGGCTGCGACGGCCGCGCTCAGCCCGGCGATGCCGGAGCCGATGATGGCGACATCGAAGTCAGCTACCACGAATGCACCCTACCGGGCGACCGGTACGGTACCGCTGTCCGGGCCGATGCCCATCGCGGCGGTGATGTCCTCGGCCGTCACCTCGTGCGCGGCTGCGGTGAGCACGAGATGGCCCTGATCGATGACCGCCACCTCGTCGGCCACGCCGGAGAGCAGTTCCTCGCCGCCCTCGCTGACGATCAGGATCGCGAGTCCTTCGCGCTTGAGTTCGCTGACCAATGCGAGGACCTCGTCGACGACGACCGGGGCGAGGCCGGAGGCGGGTTCGTCCAGCAGCAGCAGGCTCGGCCGGTTCACCAGCGCCTGGGCGATCGCCAGCATCTGCTGCTGTCCGCCGCTGAGGGCGCCCGCCGGTTGTTCGAGCTTCTCCGCCAGCGGCGGGAAGCGGGTACACATCTGGTCGATCAGCGCCTTGGCGTCCTTGCGGGACGCCGGCCGGCCGAACGTGCCGAGCACCAGGTTCTCTCGTACGGTGAGCTCGCGGAGGATGCGTTTGCCTTCCTGGACGAAGGACAGCCCGCGGCGGGCCCGGGTGTGGGCCGGCAGTTTCGAGATGTCGTCGCCCTCCAGCAGCACCGAGCCGGACTGGCAGCGCAGCAGACCGGCGACGCCGGACAGCAGGGTGGTCTTGCCCGCGCCGTTTCGGCCGACGAGCGCGACGGTTGTCTCCCTGGGCACGGTCAGGCTCACGTCCCAGACGGCGGTGAGGTCGCCGTAGCCGAAGCGGACTCCGCGGATCTCCAGTGCCGGCGTCATGACCCCACCGTTTCCGTGTCGGCGCCGGCCGCGCCGCGGCGGCCCAGATAGCTGGCGATGACGTCCGGGTGGGCCCGGACGTGGTCGGGTGTGCCGGAGGCGATCACCCTGCCCAGCTCGAGCACGTGGACGTGGTCGGCGAGGCCGAGGACGAAACCGATGTTGTGCTCGACGAGGATGACCGTGCCGCCGGCGTCGCTGGCCCGGCGGATCAGCCGGCCGAGTTCTTCCAGGCCTTCCTCGTCCAGGCCGGCGGCGGGTTCGTCGAGCAGAATGAGGCGAGGTTCGCCGGCCATTGCCCGCACCACCTCAAGCAACCGGCGGGTACCCAGCGGCAGGCTGCGCGCGTCGGTGGTGGCGATCGTGGCCTGGCCGGCGAAGGCCAGAGCACCGTAGCCGGCGTCGAGGTCGGCGCGGCGGGCCCGCCAGAATGACGGCAGGCGCAGGATTGCGGCGAGCTTGCCGGCACCGGCGGAGCCGAGCCGTCCCGAGGTCACCACTTCCAGCGCGGTCATCGACTGCGGGATGAGCGGTGTCTGATAGGTGCGGCGGACGCCGGAGCGGGCGATGCGGTACGGGGGCCGCCCGTCGAGACGCTCCTGACCCAGCTGAACCTCGCCCTGATCCATGGCGACGAATCCGGAGATCGCGTTGAGCAGGGTGGTCTTGCCGGCGCCGTTCGCCCCGATCAGCGCGGTCACCTGGCCGGGTGCCGCGCTCAACGTGACGTCGTTGAGGGCGCGGACGCCGCCGAAGGACTTGGTGACGCCGCGGACCTCGAGGCGTTCGCCCGGGATCGAGTGTTCGGAGAAGTCAGCGGCGGCTGCCTCCGCGCTGACGCCCAGCGGTGTGCTGGTGGAGCCGGCCAGGCGCCGCAGTCCCAGTCGTAGCAGTCCGGCGATGCCGCCGGAGAACACGACGCCGATGACGAGCAGGAACAGCCCGTACACCAGGACTGAGTAGGTGGCGGCGCCGCTGGCCTGCAGCGGGCCCAGGACCAGCAGCGCGGAGCCGATGATCGCACCGTAGATGCTGTCGGAGCCGCCGACGACCGCGGCGGCCAGCAGCGCCACCGCGAGGTCGAAGCGAAACCCATCCGGCGATACGAATCCGTTGAGGTAGGCGATCAGGCAGCCGGCCGCACCGGCGGGAAGGCTGCCCAGCAGGTAGGCGCTGATGCGGACCCGGAAGACGGACAGACCGAGCGAGGAGGCCAGCAGCGGGCTTTCCCGCAGCACGCGCAGTTCGTCACCGAAACGGGACAGGATCAGGTTGCGGAAGATCGCCATCCACACGACGGTCACGCCGAGTGCGAAGCAGAAGAATCCGGTGAAACCCAGCGTGCGGCCGAAGATGGTCGGCTCGAAGGTGGTCGACATTCCCAGCAGTCCGCCGGTCTGTTCCTTGAACAGGGAGAGCACCTTCGGCACGAGCAGTACGACGAAGAACGACGTCAGGGCCAGTGACCAGTGGCTGAGCCGCAGGCCGGGCACGCCGGACACGACGCCGATGACGCCTGCCGCGACCACCGAGGCGACCAGGGCGAGCAGGATGTCCTTGTGTCCGTGGTCGGCGAGGACGGCCGAGACGTACGCTCCGGCGGCAAACATGGCCACCTGGCCCAGCGCCAGTTCACCGCCGTAGCCGAAGCTGATGTTCAGGCCACTGACGATCAGGGTATAGACGGCGATCACGATTAGCTGGCGCTGGCCGTAGATGCCCAGCACGGCCGGTGGCAGCACGATGAGCAGCGCGCCGACCAGCGCGGCGGCGGCCCAGCCGTACCGGCGGTGGCCACTCTGCAGTGCTGTGCCGATCGTGGTGACAAGGTTGGCCATCTCAGATCACCCGCAATCGTTTCGTGCCGAACAGTCCCGACGGACGCACCAGCAGCAGCAGGACCAGCACGGCGAACAGCAGGATGAAGGCCCAGTCGCCGTTGAGGTAGCGGGCGCCGAGCGCCTGGATCAGTCCCACGCCGAAGCCGCCGACCAGGCAGCCGAGGTAGCTGCCGAAGCCGCCGATCGCCAGCGCGACGAAGCCCAGGATGAGCAGGTTGTTGCCCAGGTCGACGCTCGCGGTGACCTGGGCGGCGACCACGGGGCCCAGCCCGCAGGCCAGGCCCCCGGCGATGGCGAAAGACAGCCACCGTACGCCGCGGACGTTGATCCCGCGCAGCTGGGCAGCCTCCGGGTTGGTGGTGGCGGCCCGGTTCGCCAGGCCCCACCGAGTTCGCTGTGAAAGCACCGCGAAGCCCAGACAGGCGACGATCGCCAGGATGACAAGGGTCAGGTCCAGTGCGCCCAGCCGCCCGCCGGCCACGTCGAGCGTGGTGCCGCTGCCGGCCAGCGGCACCACCTTCGGCGTCGTGCCCCAGAACACGTACGCGACACCCTGCATCGCCACCGCGAAGCCGACCGTGGTGACCAGTGCGGCCCGGCTGGTCGTGTTGCGTTCGAAGGGGCGGATGGCCACCCGGTCCTCGACCAGGCCGATGGCCGCGCCGACGGCCAGGCACAGCGCGAAGGTCACGATCACCGGCAGATGCAGCCGGAAGCCTTCGTAGGCGAGGAAGCCACCGAGCATCATGTACTGCGGCTGCGCGAAGTTGAACACGCCGGAAGCCGCCAGCGGGACGTTGAAGGTGAACGCCACCAAGGCATACAGGGCACCCATGCCCAGTCCGGACCAGACGATTGTCATCGGTTTACCTCAACTGGCCGAGGGCAGCAGCATGTCCTTGCGTTGCCCGGGCTTGGCCGCCACGTAGTCGGTCGGGGCGAAGGTCGGCTTGCGGTTGGACTCGGAGAAACCGATCTTCGGGCAGGCGAACCAGCCCTTCACCTGGCTGGCGTCCTTGACGCTTTCCAGAGCGGTCCTCATCTTCTCCGGGTCGGTCGACTTGGCGATGTCGGCGGCGGCCCGGGCCAGCAGGACACACGAGTACGCCGACGCATACGTCTCGGCGGCGAACTGCAGCTTGCCGCCGGACTCCTTGATCATGGCGTCCCGGAAGACGGTGAACTCCGGGCTGGTGGTGACCGACGTGCCGGTCACGTTCAGCGAGATGGAGTTGACGGTGATTCCTTCGTAGGAGGCCGGTGGGATCGAGGCGAAGTCGTTGGCGGCGAGGTCGGCGGTGCCGATCACTGGAATCTGCCAGCCGAGCTTCTTCACCGAGGCCAGCATCACCGCCGCCGATGGGCCGTAGGCGTCCAGCAGCAGCACGTCGGGGTTGCCGGCACGCAGCTTCTCCAGCTGGGCGGTCGCGTCAGTGGCGGTCGGGTCCAGCTTCTGCGACGCGAACTTGATGCCCTCTTTGCCGAGATCCGCGCTGATCGCGTCGTTGACGGAGGCACCCAGCTCGGTGTCGGCGACGAGCAGCGCGACCGACTTCCGGCCCTCCTGCTTGACCTGGTTGACCACGCCGGCTGCAGTGCCGCTGGCACTGGTGGCGGCGCCGAAGAAGTACGGGTACGTTGCGCCCTTGTTGAGGGCGTCGGATGCCGCCTGCGAACAGTTGAGCAGCTTGCGCTGGCTGGCGGCCTGCACCATGGGGATCGCCTCGCCGCTGGTCGAACCGAGGAAGGCGAAGTCGTACTTCGTGCCGGAGTTGAGTTCCTTTTGCAGGACGTTGACGGCCTGGGTGGGGGTGCCGGCGTCGTCGACGTACTTCACCTCGATCTGCTTGCCGTTCGCCCCACCCTCGGCGTTGATCACGTTCACGGCGGCCTTCATGGCGGTCTGGGTGGCGCCGCCGATCGAGGCCAGCTGACCGCTGAGCGGCATGATGGCGAGAATCCGGAAGGTCTTGTCGGACGAACCGCCGGTCGAATCACCGGAATCTGCCGAGCAACCGCCCATCGTGACGGCGGCGGTCGCTAAGACAGCGATCCCGGCCCGTGTCCAAGGCGACGTCGTGCGAAACATCTGGTGCTCCTTGATCATCTTTGATCGATGGGGGTGTGCTGCAGCGCCACGGCACAGTAAAGATGCGCTCCGGGCGCCGGCCCGAGCGTCGAGGAGGTCACCGGGCAGGACCGGGGTGTTGGCCCGCCACGTGGTTTGTTTGCTCAGTTTCGGCGACCCTACCGGGCGCCCGGTTCGGCCGTCAAGAGCGCCCTGTAGCAGCGACGTCGCCCTTCGCTTGGCCCTACAGTGACCGTATGAACGGGCGCGAGTACGGTTCGCCCGGACTGCCGCCGGTACTCGATGCGGCGCTGCGGCGGAGCGATCGATGACTCGGCCGCTGTTCGACGCTTGATTGCGCGGATCGCGTCGACCGCTACCGCTGCGGCAACCGGCTTGGGAGCGCAGTTCTTGGGCTAGGACGGCAACAGGAAGTCAGCCAGCATCAGGGCGAGGTGGAGGTACGTCCGGTCGGTGCCACGCTTGAGGTCGAGTCCGGTTCTACGTTCGACCTGCGCCAGGCGGTGGTAGAGGCTCTGGCGGTGCAGGTTGAGCACCGATGCCGTGTGGGCGGCGCTGCCGGCGGAGTCGAGGTAGACCCGGGCGGTGTGCACGAGCTCCGCGTGGCGCTCGTCGCTCAGGAATGCCATGAGCTGTTCGGAGACGACCGCTTCGGCCAGGTCGTGGTCGGCGGCCGCGGAGAGGAGTTTGAGGACGCCGAGCGACGCCCACTCGGTCGGCTGACCGGGGTCGTTGGCCCGCGCGACCCGGAGCGCGGTCAGGGCGCCCCAGCGGGACTGCCGCAGGTCTTCCAGGGCGCTGACCTGCGGGCCGACTCCCACGAACGGTGCAGCGGTCAGCGGTCGGGACCGGCGGTGGTACCCCAGGCGCGTGAGGAGCTCGATCGAGGACGGGGCCTGCGTCTTGATGCGGCCGCGCACGATGGCGGCGGCGATCGTGGGTGACTCCTGGACCCAGACGACGCCGTCGCGGCGTGCTTGCGCCGAGAGGTTCTCGATGGGCGTCGGGTGCTCGACGAGCAGGCAGGTGACCGGGTCGCCGACCCGCAGGTCGGACGCGAAGGCGATCTCCTTGGCGGCCGCGCGTGCGGTCATCCGGTCACCCTCGACGAGGTCCCGGTAGAAGAGGTTCAGCCGGGTCTGGCGCCGGGTCGACTGGCTCAGCAGCAGCGCGGCGATCTCGGCGATGCGGGTCGCGGCCGGCCAGTCGTGCTCGGAGATGGCCTCGTCGGGGTCCAGAAGCCAGAAGTATCCCTGGACGCGGTTGAGGTGCCGGGCGGGAATGCACAGCCGGGCCGAGATGCCCAGGCCCGGGTCGGCTGGTGTCCGGATCGGCGTGGCCGACGTCCGGATGCCCTGCGCGTGGAACCAGTCGCGCACCTGGCTGGTCGCCCGCCGCTGCAGAATCGAGCGCTGCCGGACATCGTCCACGTCGCTCTGCCCCGAGTAACCGAGCAGATTGAAGTCGGCGTCCTCGAGGGTGCACGGCGCGCCCAGCAGGACGGCCATCTCGTCGACCAGGTCGTCCAGCTCCGTCATCAGACAAATGTAACGACCTTCGGAGCTGTGTTCGTGGCAGTCGTCTCTCGTTGCGGGCGGGCCTGCCCTCCTACGTTCTGCTTGGTGGTGCCGCTGGGGGCACTTCGCACCCGAAGGAGGGCACGTGCTGGGACCCACGTTGCTGCGGGCGTCGCGTAACGAACGGCTGCGCGGCGTGATCGAGCGGAACCGGTTGACCCGGAGGGTCGTCACGCGATTCGTGGCCGGGGAGGACCGGGACGCGGTGCTGGCCGTCGTCCACCGGCTGCAGTCGCGCGACATGACGACGAGCGTGGACTTCCTCGGAGAGGACGTCAGTGACCTGGCCGGCGCTCGTCGCGTCCGGGACCAGTACCTGTCCCTGCTCGACCGGCTGCGCGAGGCCGGCGACGCCGGACGGTCCGAGGTCTCCGTCAAGCTCTCCGCGGTCGGGCAGTCGATCCCGAAGGACGGCCACGAGATCGCCCTGGGGCACGCGCATCAGATCGCCGCCGCGGCGGCCGCCGCCGGTTGCCGGATGACCCTGGACATGGAGGACCACACGACGGTCGACTCCACCCTCGCGATCGGCGACGAGCTGCGGCACGAGTTCCCGCTGACGGGCAACGTGCTGCAGGCCAACCTGCGGCGCACGGCCGGCGACCTCGCCCACCTCGCCGGTACCGGAGCCCGCGTCCGGCTCGTCAAAGGCGCCTACCGGGAACCCGAATCGGTTGCCTACCAGCGCAAGCACGAGGTCGACGCCGCGTACCGGCAGGGCCTGCAGCAGCTGATGGCGTCCACCTGCTACCCGATGGTCGCCACCCACGACCCGGCCATGATCCGCGCGGCGCGCGACGCCGCCCAGCGATACGGCAAGGGCCTGGACGAGTGGGAGATCCAGATGTTGTACGGCATCTCTGCGGGCCTCCAGGCCCAGCTCGCCGGGTCGGGCCACGCGATACGCGTCTACATCCCGTACGGCACCGACTGGTACGGCTACTTCATGCGGCGCCTCGCCGAACGGCCCGCCAACGTCGCCTTCTTCCTGCGCGCCCTCGCCCGCGGCTGACCTCCCCTCCATTCGACGACATCTGGAGCCCGCATGCATGCCATCACCACTCCGCCTGCTCCCAGCAACGAGCCGAACCTGACCTACGCGCCGGGCACCCCCGAACGCCAGGCACTTCTCACGGAGATCGGGAAGCTCGAGCAGCAGCAGAAGGACCTGCATGGCTACGTCGGCGGCCGCTGGACGGCCGGCGGCGGCGCCGAGATCAGGGTCGTCCAGCCGCACGACCACCAGCACGTGCTCGGCACGCTGAAGGACTCGACGCAGGCCGACGCCCGCGCCGCGATCGAGGCCGCGGCCGACGCCGCGCCGGGCTGGCGCGACATGGACTTCGACGACCGGGCCGCGATTCTGCTCAAGGCCGCCGACCTGCTGGCCGGCCCCTGGCGTCAGCGCCTCAACGCGGCGACCGTGCTCGGCCAGTCGAAGACGCCGTTCCAGGCCGAGATCGACTCGGCCTGCGAGCTCATCGACTTCTGGCGCTACAACGTCCACTACGCCCGCGAGATCCTCGCCGACCAGCCGATCGCCAACAGCCCCGGCGTGTGGAACCGCACCGACCACCGCCCGCTGGAGGGCTTCGTCTACGCGATCACGCCGTTCAACTTCACCGCGATCGCCGGCAACCTGCCCACCGCCCCGGCGCTGATGGGCAACACGGTCATCTGGAAGCCCTCAGCGACCCAGCAGCTCGCCGCGTCGCTGACGATGGAGCTGCTGGAGGAGGCCGGCCTGCCGCCGGGCGTCATCAACATGCTCCCCGGCGACGGCCGGCAGGTGAGCGAGGCATTGCTCGCGCATCCCGATCTCGCGGGAATTCACTTCACCGGTTCGACGCCCGTCTTCCAGCACCTGTGGCGCGAGGTCGGCAACAACATCCAGCACTACCGGTCGTATCCGCGTCTGGTCGGGGAGACCGGCGGCAAAGACTTCATCGTCGCCCACCCCTCGGCCGACCCCGAGGTGCTGCGCACCGCGATGATCCGCGGTGCGTTCGAGTTCCAGGGCCAGAAGTGCTCGGCCGCCTCGCGGGCGTACGTCGCTCGGTCGGTCTGGAAGAAGATGAGGGACTCATTCGTATCCGAGGTCGAGTCGATCACGGTCGGCGACCCGACCGACTTCTCGAACTTCATGGGCGCGGTCATCGACGACCGGGCGTTCGCCAAGCACACAGCGGCGATCGAGCGCGCGAAGCAGTCCCCAACGCTCGACATCGTCGTCGGCGGCGAGCTCGACGACTCGGTGGGCTACTTCGTCAACCCGACAGTCGTCGAGGGTGGCGACCCGACCGACGAGATGTTCACGACCGAATACTTCGGCCCGATCCTCGCCGTTCACGTCTACGAGGACGGTGACTTCGAGAAGGTCGTCCGGGGCATGGAGTCGATCGCGCCGTACGCCCTGACCGGATCGATCATCGCTCGGGACCGCCGTGCGATCGCGTGGGCGCAGCAAGAGCTCCGGTTCGCGGCCGGCAACTTCTACATCAACGACAAGCCGACCGGCGCGGTAGTCGGTCAGCAGCCGTTCGGCGGCGGCCGCGCCTCAGGCACCAACGACAAGGCCGGTGCCGCGGTCAACCTGCTCAGATGGGCCAGCCCCCGGTCGATCAAGGAGACGTTCGTCCCCCCGACCGACTACCGCTACCCGTACCTGAATGCGCAAATGAAGCCAGGTACACGAGCGTAAGGGCGCGGCTGCGCCCGATGGCTTCGGCACCGGCTCCTGCTGGACGATTCCAACCACGAACGGCTGCAGGCCGCAAACGACGTTGACCAGCAGATTCAGGCCAACGTCGTGGCGGCCAAGTACGACGTGCAGCGGCTGAGCCTGGCCCCCGCCGCGGCGCTCGACGCGCCGCCCGGGCTGCAGACGTTCGCACCGGGCACGTCGCAGGACACCACCGTGACGTTCACGAACACCACGGGCTCGCGCGCGGTGGGCGTGAAGCTCAGCATCTCGGTGCCGGACAAGCAGTGGACCTCGTTCGTGCCGGGCAGCACGGACACGTCGGTGACGTTCGACTCGGTCGCGGCCGGCCAGAGCGTCAGCGCGACCTTCAAGGTCACCGCAGGCCCGGCGCCGTTCAATGGCGACCTGGTCGGCAACGCGTCGTGGACGAACCCGACCTTCGGTGGCCGGCAGTCCGAGACGACAGCCGAGAAGGTCCGCAACGTCAGCCCGATCAAGATCAACGAGTTCCGCACCGGTACGAGCACCAACTCGACCAACGCGTACATCGAGCTGTACAACGCCGGCGCCGCCGACGTCGACATCTCCAACTGGACCCTCACCCAGCAGGCCGTCTTCTCCACGGTGACCGTCCCGGCCGGCACCACGATCCCGGGCCACGGCTTCTACCTGCTCGGCCTGTCCAACTCTGGCCTGGCGGCCCCCGCCGGCAAGGGCGACAGCACCGTGTACGTCAGAAGCACCACCGGCATGGCCACCGGCCACCAGATCGACATCGACACCGGGTCAGGTGTGGAAACCCGCACCATCACCGGCGTCGGGACGGCGGCCACCGCCAACACGACCCTGTGGCAGCCCCAGCCCGACGGTCCGATCGCGCTCCCGGCCGGCTCGGCCAACGTGCCCGTCACCAGCACCACCGGCTTCACCGTCGGCCAGAAGCTCAGCCTCGGCTACGGCGCCAACTACGACGTGGCCACCGTCACCGCGGTCGGCAAGCCGGGCACCCAGGGCCGCCTGTCGGCCGCGGCGCACCCGGGCGACACCACCATCAAGATGTCCTCGACCACCAACATCTCGGTCGGTGACGTGATCCGGCTGGACATCGACAGCCCTGGCCACGGCGTCGAGAACGTCACGGTCACCGCCGTAGGCACCTCCGGCGCGAACGGCACGGGCCTCTCCGTCTCCGCCCCGCTGCGGTTCGAACACGCCAACAACATGCCCTACAGCGCCCGGGGAACCGGGATCAGCTTCTCCCCCGCGACGAGCTCCGCGCACTCCAGCAACGAGCCCGTGCAGCCACTGGGCACCGGCATCACCCTGGACAAGCCCCTCGACAACGGCCACCCGATCAACGCCGTCGTCCGGGACACCCAGGTCACGAACGCGGGCTACCAGCCTGCGCCGGCTCCCAACCAGTGGTTCGGCGGCCCCGCCCCGTCCTCCAGCGCCGGCAACATGGCACTGCGCGACGGCAACAACCTGGTCGTCGACAGCCTCAACTACGGCCTCCTCGTCGACCCGTGGCTCGGCGAGGGCTACCAGGCCACCTCCGGGTCGGGGCAGAGCGGCTGCCGGGTAACCGCACCCGGTTCGGCCGCCGGCGCCGGGGCCAGTGCGGGCCGGGTTCCCGACGGCTACGACACCGACAGCAACTGCGCCGACTTCATCAGGTCGACCACTCCCACGCCGGGCGGGCCCAACGGCAACGCCACGCTCTCCCCCGGCCCCCGGGTCTCGCTGCAGGCCACGAACGGCACCGCCGGCAGCTACATCAAGCACAACGACACCGATGACGGCGTCGTCCTCGCGCCGGTCACGGCGGGCAGCTCCGCGACCGTCAAGGGCGACGCGACCTGGGTGCAGACGGCCGGCCTGGCCAACCCGAACTGCTTCTCGTTCGAGTCGGTCAACCGTCCGGGCCTCTTCCTGCGGCACCAGAGCTTCCAGCTGCACCTGCAGGCCAACGACGGCAGCTCACTGTTCTCCCAGGACGCCACCTTCTGCCAGACCGCAAGCAACAGCGGACAGGGCGTCTCGTTCCAGTCCGTGAACTACCCGACGCGATACCTGCGTACCTACAACGATGTCATCTACATCGCCAGCAACGGCGGCACCAACGCCTTCGACACCACCACCGCGTGGGCGGCCGACTCGAGCTGGTCGGTGGCGACACCCTGGGTGCCGGCACCGTAAGGCAACCGGCCGGCGGGCGCTGACCCGCAGCGCCCGCCGGCTCCCGACAACACGGCGCTGAGCACGCTTTCGGCGCCAACTTCGGTGCATCGCTTCCGGTGCCCGCGCTGCGGGCGTGGGCATCCGGAAGCGATGGCCAACCTGTTTGAGCTGTCGCGGAAAATCAGGTTGCCTCGGCGTACCACCTGGATAAGGTCGGGCAATGCCCGAGTTGAAGCGGTTGGAAGCCGGTCATGCCCCGGCGGTCCTGGCCTTCGAGTTGGCGAACCGGGCGTATTTCGCCGCCTCGATCTCCGACCGCGGCGACGACTTCTTCGACCAGTTCACCGACCGGTACAACGCCTCGCTGGCTGAGCAGGAGGCCGGCGAGTGCGCCTTCTACGTGCTCGTCGATGAGGACGGCTCGGTACTGGGCAGGTTCAACCTGTACAACATCGAAGACCGCGTTGCCGATCTGGGCTACCGGGTCGCGCAGCATGTTTCCGGCCGTGGCGTGGCGACCGCAACCGTCCGGGAGTTGTGCCGGCTGGCGGCGGCCCAGCACGGGCTGCGCACGCTGCGGGCGGCCGCCTCCCACCAGAATGCGGCGTCCCAGAAGGTGCTGACCAAAGCCGGGTTCGTCCCTGCCGACCCGGCCCACCTCGGGGGTGCGTCAGGCACCTGGTATCAGCGCGACCTGGCGCTCGAGCCGCATATGTAGCGGTGTTCGAACCGGGTGAGTACCACGGCCGCGTTGGCGAGGTTGCCGATTTCCGCTCGGGCCGGCAGTGGCTACCTGCCGAGTCCCACCCCTTCAGCAACAACGTCACCCTCGGCAGGGGTCGATCGGCCTGCTGTCCCGGGCCGTGCGCCCTACGCGAGGCCGACGAGGGCGGCGTCTGATGGAGTGGACAACCCGAAGGGAGCTGTGACATGAGTACCACCAGCAGGCTCTTCCCACTCGATCTGATGCAGCTGCCGAACACGCTGTTCGGTGTGCAGGCCGTCCGCGTCGAGGAGTACACCGACGGCACCACCTACGTGGTGCGCGCGGAGGCGCCCGGTCTCGACCCGGACAAGGACATCGCGGTGTCCGTGGTCGGCAACCGCCTGCACATCCGCGTGGAACGCACCGAGGAGCGCGTCGACAAGGCGCACTCCGAGTTCCACTACGGCACGTTCGTCCGCGCCGTGCAGCTGCCGCCGAATGCCCGCGAGGAGGGCATCACCGCGACGTACGTGGCCGGCATCCTCGAGATCCGGGTGCCCATCACCGGGGCGACGACGCCGGGCCGCGAGATCCCGGTGACCACCGAGCCGCCGGCCCGCACCGCCGAGCAGCAGTGACGGCTGCCCTGACGGAGAAGGGAAGGTGACCTTCCATGACGAGGCTGACGTGGCGCGACGGTGTGGCCACTGTGCTGGCGGCCGTCATCCTCGCGTCCTACGCGGCGTATCCGCCGGGGCCGGCCGCCACGCGCGTCTTGGGCGCGGCGGTGCTGCTGGCCGGGATCGGCATGTGCGTCGTCGGGGCGGCACCGGCGATGGCCCGCCCGGCCGGCGCGGCGGTGTACCTCGCCGGCGCGCTCGGGCTCGTCACGCTGGTCGCGGCCGTCATGACCGTGGCGGCGGCGAGCCGGGCCGCCCTGGCGCTGCAGGTCGGCGCGACGCTCACGCTCTGGCTGTTCACCACGGTGCGGCATGCGGCAACCCGATCCGGCGGCGGGCCGGTCGAGCCGCCGCGCTCCGAGGTGCTCCTGGAACTGCACAAGGATGCGCTGCCGCCCCGCGTCGACGCCCGCTGACGAGACGGCCGTACCGCGCCGGGCAGCCGGGAAGCCGGCCGCCCGGCGCCGTCGGCATCGCCGGCCAGACTGGACGGCACCAGGAGCGCGTAGCCGCCGACGGCCAGCCGGGATCGGGACCGCGTGCGGTCAGACGTCGAAGGTGTAGCGGTGCTGCAGCGTGGTGTCGTCGAAGCCCCACTCGAGGTCCTCGGTGACGCCGACGACACCGTCGAGTCCGCGGGTGAGCCGGGCCGCGATCTGCGCGGTACTGCGCCGGTCGACCTTGCCGGTGAGCGTGACATGGCCGTCGGCGACGGCAACGTCGACCTCGATCGGGTCGAGCCACAGCACCCCCAGCAGCACCCCTTCGAGCACGTCTGCGCGGATGTCCTCGTCGTTGCGCAGATACCGGCGCAGCAGGTCGCGGCGCGCGACGATGCCGACCAGCTTGCCCGCGTCGTCGACCACCGGCAGCCGCTTGGCGTCGTGGCGCTCCATGAGCTGCGCGGCGACGGTGAGCGGCACGGCGGCCGCGACGGTGACGGCCGGGCTCGTCATGAGCTCGGCGGCCGTCTCGCCGACCGCCTTCTGCTTCGCCCGCCGCGACCGCCGGCGCTCGAACAGGCCCGCGTGCACGTCGGCGCCGTTGAACTCGACCTTGTACAGCAGGTCCGCCTCGGACACGACGCCGAGCACCCGCCCGTCGCCGTCGACGACCGGGACGGCACTCACACCCATGTCGACGAGCAGATCCGCGATCTGCTTGTAGCCCAGGTCGGGTGCGACCGTGACCACGATCGGGGTCATCACGTCACGAACCATCAGTGCCCGCATCGCCAGCTCCCTTCTCGGCTGCTTCGGATTCACCGTGGCACCGGCAGCCGTCCCGCATGCGGGGCCGGAGCTGGTGTCGCGTCTGTGGGCGTGGCGCGGATGGTCAATCTCGCCAGCGCGTCGCTCATCGCCACGCCGATGGCGGCGACCGTGGCCGCGAGCGCCATCACCTGCAGGTCCTGCTTGCCCATCGCCGCTGCCCTCCTTCGCCACTGCGTTTCACCTAGACGGTGCGCCGGTGCACGCCACCGCGCCTGAGGCGCCCGGCCCGTAACGGCGGGCCGTTCGCCCCTGGCCGGTCCGGACTCCGGTGCCGGAGAGTGAGGACACGCCGGTCCGGACTCCCGAGCCGGACAGTGAAGACACGCCGGTCCGGACTCCCGAGCCGGACAGTGAAGACACGCCGGTCCGGACTCCCGAGCCGGACAGTGAGGACACGCCGGTCCGGACTCCCGAGCCGGACAGTGAAGACACGCCGGTCCGGACTCCCGAGCCGGGCACTGAGGACACACAGCGACACCGCTGCCGAGGCGAAGGAGCCGCCATGCTGGCCACCGAGTTCAAGACCCAGGTCGAGGCGCATGCGATCGAGCACGCCACCGAGCGGCTGATCCGCCGGTACGCCGGCCGGCACGACACCGAGACCGTCAACGCCGCCGTTCGGCACGCGATGCAGCGGTACGGCAACGCCGACATCCACGCGTTCGTGCCCGTGTTCGTCGAGCGCGACGTGCGCCGGCTCCTGGATGCGCCCCGAGGGTGACCTCGCGCTGTGCGCAGGATGACGTTCGGCCTGGGGCTGCTGCCGCGAAAGGGTGGAACTGTCATCTCCGCGCCGAGCGATAGATCACTGCGGACCCTCTGGCGATCCCGCCTCCCGCACCGGCAGACTGATCCCCAAAAGGGGAGGCGGGATGAGCGACGTCGGGTTCGTGGCGGCCGCGCGGCTCGAGCTAGACGAGCTGCTCGAGCAGCTGATCGAGCGGATCCGCGATGTGCAGCACACCCAGGGGCGGCTGCGTGGCCTGCTTCGGGCCAACCTGGACATCGCGCAGGGCGTGGACCTCGAGCAGGTCCTGCGGCAGATCGTCTCGGCCGCCCGGAGCCTCGTGGACGCCCGCTATGCGGCCCTCGGCGTCATCCAGGACGGGCAACTGGTCCGATTCCTGCACGAGGGCATGGCGCCCGACGTGGTGGACCGCATCGGCGACCTGCCCCAGGGCAAGGGCCTGCTCGGAGCCCTGGTGGACGACCCGCATCCGATCCGGCTCGCAGACATCGCCGAGCATCCCGCGTCGTCCGGATTCCCGGACGATCATCCACCCATGCACAGCTTCCTCGGCGTGCCGATCCGCGTCCGGGACCGGGTCTTCGGCAACCTCTACCTGTCGGAGAAACAGGGCGCGACGCAGTTCAGCCGCGACGACGAGGACGTCGTCAAGGCGCTGGCCGGCGCGGCCGGCGTGGCCATCGAGAACGCCACCCTGTTCGAGGAGGCCCGCCGGAACCGCCGCTGGCAGGAGGCCATGACCGCGGTCACCACTGAGCTGTTCCGCGGCGCCGACAGCGACCAGGCCCGCCGCTGCCTCGCCGACTGCGCGCTACAGGCCGCCGGCGCGGCCGGTGCGGCCTTTGCCGCCCCGCCGGACGGCGCGACGCCGGACCTGCGCGTCACCCTCGGCGTCGGGCTGCTGGAGCCGTGGCACGGCCGCTCCGTGCCGGTCGCCGGCACGCCGGCCGACAGCGTGCTGGTCAGCGGCGAGCCGGTCCTCCTCGCCGACCCGTCGAACGACCCGCTGACCGCCACGGCGGTCGCGGTGGTTCCGGAGCTGGGCCCGATCATGGTCGCCCCGGTGGTCGGCAACCATGGCCTGCACGGCGTGCTCACCGTCGCCCACCGCCGCGGAGAGGCCCGTTTCGATCACGGCGACCTCGAGCAGTTCAGCGCGTTCGCCACGCACGCCGGCCTGGCCCTGGACGTGGCGGCGCTGCGGCGGGACAACGAGCAGATCAAGACGCTCGAGGAGCGGCAGCGCATCGCCACCGATCTGCAGGAGAACCTCATCCGGGATCTCTTCGCCCTTGGGTTGTCGCTGCAGGGGGCGGCCGCGCGCAGCACCAGCCCGGACACCCGGGCGGGCATCTCCGCCGGCATCGACGAGCTCGACCGGATCATCCGGGGGGTGCGCACCGCCGTGTTCGCGCTGGAGCCCAGGCCGCCGCAGGGCTGACGGTCGCCGGACCGCTACCGGGCGGTGCGGACGGCCGTGGTGTTCATCGTGAACCGTGGAAGGTTCGGCCGATGACGTCGCGCTGCTGCTCCGGCGTCAGCTCGACGAAGTTCACCGCGTAGCCGGAGACCCGGATCGTCAGCTGCGGGTAGCGCTCCGGGCGCGCCATCGCGTCCAGCAGCGTCGCCCGGTCCAGGCCCATGTCGGCGTCCAGCAGACCGAGCGTTGTCCGATTCGCAATGGACGGGGAGGGCCGAAGTCCCTTCCGGCCTGGGCCGTCGGCCCTACGCGCCGCGGTGCGCGCCGCCTAGCTTCGGCCGTGGAGGTGTGCCATGACCAAGTACGTCTACGACTTCGCCGAAGGCGGACGAGACCTCAAGGACCTGCTCGGCGGCAAGGGCGGCAACCTCGCCGAGATGGCGAACCTGGGCCTGCCGGTGCCGCCGGGTTTCACGATCACAACCGACGCGTGCCGTGCCTATCTGCGCACCGGCCGCGAGCCGTTCGGCCTGGCCGACGAGATCGCCCTGCACCTGGAGGGTCTGCAGCGGCAGGCCGGCCGCCGCCTCGGCGACCCCGCCGACCCCCTGCTGGTCTCGGTGCGTTCCGGCGCCAAGTTCTCGATGCCGGGCATGATGGAGACCATCCTCAACGTCGGCCTGACCGACGCCACCGTCGGCGGCCTGGCGGCCCGGGCTCGCGACGAGCGCTTCGCCTGGGACTCCTACCGCCGGCTCATCCAGATGTTTGGCAAGACCGTCCGCGGCATGCCCGGCGAGGTGTTCGAGGACGCGCTGCGGGAGGCCAAGACGCGGGCGGGCACCGCCGACGACACGGGCCTGGACGCCGCGGCGCTGCGCGGGCTCGTCCAGCGGTACAAGGACATCTTCACCGCGCACACCGGCGAGGAGTTCCCGCAGGACGCCCGCGAGCAGCTCGACCAGGCGGTCCGCGCGGTGTTCGACTCATGGAACGCCGAGCGGGCGGTGCTGTACCGCCGTCAGGAGCACATCCCCGACAGCCTCGGCACCGCGGTCAACGTCGTGGCAATGGTCTTCGGCAACCTCGGCGCCGACTCCGGAACTGGCGTCGCGTTCACCCGCGACCCGGCCACCGGCGAGCGCGGGGTGTACGGCGATTACCTCGCCAACGCCCAGGGCGAGGACGTCGTCGCCGGCATCCGCAATACCACGCCGCTGCAGGAGCTCGAGCAACGCGACAAGGCGAGCTACGACGAGCTCCTGAACATCATGGCCACGCTCGAAGAGCACTACAAGGACCTCTGCGACATCGAGTTCACCATCGAACGCGGCAAGCTGTGGATGCTGCAGACCCGCGTCGGCAAGCGCACCGCGGCCGCCGCGTTCGTCATCGCCGGCCATCTCGTCGACGAGGGGATCATCGACCTCGACGAGGCGCTGACCCGGGTGAACGGATCCCAGCTGGCCCAGCTCATGTTCCCTGCCTTCGACCTCTCGCGCGGAGCCCGGCCCGTCGCCGCCGGCGTGCCCGCCTCACCGGGCGCGGCCGTCGGCGCCGCCGTCTTCGACGCCCACCTCGCCGCGGAGGCGGATACGCCCGTCATCCTGGTACGCCGCGAGACCAACCCCGACGACCTGCCCGGCATGATCGCCGCCCGGGGCATCCTCACCAGCCACGGCGGCAAGACCTCCCATGCCGCCGTCGTCGCCCGCGGCATGGGCAAGCCTTGCGTCTGCGGCGCCGACGCGATCGACGTGGACCTCCACAAGCGACAGTTCACAGTGGACGGTCACGTGGTGTCCGAGGGCGACGTCATCTCCATCGACGGCACGACCGGCCGGGTGTACCTCGGCCAGGTCCCCGTCCAGCCCTCGCCCGCGGTGCGCTACTTCGAAGGCACGCTGTCCCCCGAAGCCGATCCGCTGATCCGCGCCGTCGACCGGCTTCTTACCCATGCCGACAAGCGACGGCGGCTCGCCGTGCGCGCCAACGCCGACACCGCCGAGGACGCCGCCCGGGCCCGGCGCTTCGGCGCGCAGGGCATCGGCTTGTGCCGCACCGAGCACATGTTCCTCGGCGACCGCCGCACCCTCGTCGAGCGGCTCATCCTCGCCCGCACCCCCGAACAGCGCGACGCCGCCCTCGCCGAGCTGCTGCCGTTGCAGCGCGACGACTTCACCGGCCTGTTCCGCGAGATGGCCGGCCTGCCGGTCACCGTGCGGCTCATCGACCCGCCGCTGCACGAGTTCCTGCCCCCGCTGGAGGACCTCGCCGTGCGGGTCGCCCGCGCCGAGGAGCGCGGCGAGGATCCCGGCCACGACCGGGAACTGCTCGACGCCGTGCACCGGATGCACGAGGAGAACCCGATGCTGGGGCTGCGCGGCGTGCGCCTCGGCCTCGTCATTCCGGGGCTGTTCGCGATGCAGGTGCGGGCCGTCGCGGAGGCGGCCGCCCAGGTGCCCGGCGCGCGCGCCGAGATCATGGTGCCGCTCGTCGGCGCGGTCCAGGAGCTCGAGGCCGTCCGCGACGAGGCGCAACGGCTGCTGCGGGAGATCGGCGTCGACGCGCGCATCGGCACCATGATCGAGGTCCCGCGGGCTGCGCTGACCGCCGGCGAGATCGCCCGCGCCGCCGACTTCTTCTCCTTCGGCACCAACGACCTGACCCAGATGGGCTGGGGGTTCTCCCGGGACGACGTCGAAGGAGCATTTTTCACGCGGTACCTCGAACTCGGCATCTTCGGCGTCTCGCCCTTCGAGTCCATCGACCGCGACGGGGTCGGCCGGCTCATCCGCATCGCCGTCGCCGAGGGCCGCGCCGCGCGCCCGGACCTGCACATCGGCGTCTGCGGCGAGCACGGCGGCGACCCGGCCTCGATCCGCTTCTTCCACGATGCCGGCCTCGACTACGTGTCCTGCTCGCCGTTCCGGGTGCCCGTGGCCCGGCTCGAGGCCGGCCGTAGCGCGGTCAGCGCCACCGGCTCCGACACCCGCTGATCCGCGCTTCGCGGCGGGACGAACGTCCCGCCGCGGACCGTCCCATCGCCTCTGCCGACCCGATGCGCGTCGATCCATCCTGAGGGTGGAACCCATTGAGGAGGGACGAGATGAAGCCCACGACCAGCGCACACCGGATCGTCGTCGGCTACGACGGCTCCGACGAGGCTCGCGGGGCCGTCGACTGGGCTGCCGCCGAAGCCGAGCGCACCGCCAGCCGACTGCAGATCCTCGACGCCTACCAGATCGCCTGGCCGGGCGCCTACTACGCCGTCGCGGCCGAGCAGTTCGAGTTCGCCCGCACGGCCGCCGAGCAGCGCGTCGCCGAGATGGTCGCCCGAGTCCGCGAGCGCGGCACCGGGGTCGACGTCTTCGGCACCGCCGTCGACGGTCTGGCCGCCGCCACCCTGCTCGAGGTCGCCGACGCCGGCGCCCGGATGATCGTCGTCGGCAGCCGCGGCGCCGGCGGCCTGACCAACCTGCTCATGGGCTCGGTCAGCCAGCAGGTCGCCACCCACTCCCCCGTCCCCGTCGCCGTGGTCCGCGGCCGTTCCACCGCCATCGACGGACCGGTCGTGGTCGGCGTCGACGGCTCCGCGTCCAGCGACGACGCCCTCGCGCTCGCCTTCGAGGCCGCCCGGGCCCGCGGCACCACCGTGGCCGCCATCCGGGCCCACGCGACGCCTCCCCAGCCGTCGCTGCCGCTCCCCGCCGTCGATGCGTTCGAGCGGGACGCGCTGAACACGTCGCTGGCCCCCTGGATCGCCAAGTACCCCGACGTCAAGGTCGAGGCCCTCGTCGCCGCCGGCCGGGCGGCCAAGGTCCTCATCGGTGTCTCGCACACCGCCCAGCTCGTGGTGGTCGGCAGCCGCGGCCATGGCGGCTTCGCCGGGCTGCTGCTCGGCTCGGTGGGCCAGGAGCTCATGCACCACGCCGAGTGCCCGGTGCTGATCGCGCACGAGCACAAGGCCGCATAACCGACTGCGCAGGGAGCACCGCGATGACCACCGAGACCAACCAGCTCGCTGCCACCGACGTCGCCGGGCTGCCGTCCACGGAGGCAGCGGCGCGGCTCGAGCGAGACGGGCTCAACGCGTTGCCCACGGCGCAGCGCGTTCCGGTGTGGCGGCGGGTGCTCATGCAACTGCGGGATCCGCTCGTCATCGTGCTGCTGGTCGCGATCACGCTGACGATCTTCACCGGCGACTGGACCGACGCCGCCGTCATCGCGCTCGTCATCGTGGTCAACACCGCCGTCGGTGTCGTGCAGGAGGTCAAGGCCGATCAGGCCATTACCGCCCTGGCCACGATGACGGCGCCCGAGGCACGGGTGGTGCGCGACGGGCAGCAGCGCCTCGTCGCCGCGACCGAGGTCGTCGTCGGTGACCTGCTCGTCCTCGCCGAGGGCGACATCGTGCCCGCCGACGCCACCGTCGTGGAGGCCGCGGCGCTGCTGGTCGACGAGGCCGCGCTGACCGGCGAGTCCGTGCCGGTCAACAAGACCGCGGCGCCGCCGGACGGCGACGGCCGCGGGCACCCCGACGCCGTCGTCTCCTCCGGAACGGTGGTGGTCCGCGGCCGGGGCCTCGCCCGGGTGACCGCCACCGGGCCGCGCAGCGCCATGGGTCGCATCGCCGCCCTGCTGGCCACCGGCGCCGGCCTGACCCCGCTGCAACGGCGGCTGGTCGGCGTCGGCCGTGCCCTGGCGATTGCCGCCGTGGTGCTGTCCACCGTGGTGCTGGCGCTGGGACTGCTGCGCGGCGAGCCGCCCGAGCTCATGGTCATCACCGCGATCAGCCTCGTCGTCGCCGCCGTGCCGGAATCGCTGCCCGCCGTGGTGACCCTCGCGCTGGCCCTGGGCGCCCGCCGGATGTCCGCCCGCCACGCCCTCATCCGCCGCCTGCCCGCGGTGGAGACCCTCGGCTCGGTCACCGTCATCGCCACCGACAAGACCGGCACCCTCACCGAGGGCCGCATGGTCGCCCGCCGGCTCTGGACCCCCACCGGTGACGCCGAGGTCGACGGTCACGGCTACGCCCCCGCCGGGACGATCCGCCGCGACGGGCGACCGGTGACCGCCCGCACCGCCCCCGACATCGCCGACCTCCTCACCAGCGCCGCCCTGTGCACCGACGCCGCCCTGCTACCACCCGGCACACCGGAAGGCGACTGGGCCGCGCTCGGCGACCCCACCGAGGCGGCGCTGCTGGCCGCCGCCGCCAAGCTCCGCCCGGATCCCGCCGCACCGCCGCCGCGCGTCGGCGAACTGCCGTTCGACAGCGACCGCAAGCGCATGACCACCGTCCACCGCCGGCCCGACGGCGGCGCGGACGTCGTGTGCAAAGGCGCGCCCGAGATCCTGCTGCACCCGGCGTACCTCGACGAGCCCGCCGACACGATCGCCCGGGCCGTCGCGCGCGCCGAGACGCTCGCCGCCGACGGGTACCGCGTCCTGGCCGTCGCCCGGGCCCACCACCCGGCCGTCCCGCCACCCGAAGCCTGGGAACACGGGCTGCGGCTGCTCGGCCTCATCGGCATTCACGACCCCGCCCGCCCGTCGGCCGCCGCCACCATCGCCGCCTGCCAGAGAGCCGGCATCACCCCGGTGCTCATCACCGGCGACCACCCCGCCACCGCCCGCGCCGTGGCCGCCGAGGTCGGCATCATCGACCCGGGCGACGCCGTCGTCGACTGCCGCGAGGCCTGGACACCCGGGCAGCCGGGCGACGCGCGGGTGTACGCCCGGGCCACGCCCGAGCAGAAGCTCGACATCATCGCCGCCCGCCGCGAGGCCGGCGACGTCGTCGCCATGACCGGCGACGGCGTCAACGACGGTCCCGCCCTGCACCGCGCCGACATCGGCGTCGCCATGGGCCTGCGCGGCACCGAGGTCGCCCGTCAGGCCGCCGACCTCGTCCTCGCCGACGACGAGCTGGCCACGGTGGTCGCCGCCGCCGAAGAGGGCCGCCGCGTGTACGCCAACATCCGCCGCTTCCTGCTCTACGCCCTCGCCGGCGGCACCGCCGAGATCACCGTCATGCTGGCCGGGCCCTTCCTCGGCCTGCCGCTGTTCCTGCTGCCCGCCCAGATCCTCTGGGTCAACCTGCTCACTCACGGCCTGCCCGGCGTCGCCCTCGGCAGCGAACCCGCGCCACCCGATGCGATGCGGCGCCCGCCCCGCCCGCCGGCGGAATCCGTGCTCGGCGCCGGGCTGTGGCAGCGCATCCTCCGCGTCGGCGCCGTCATCGCCGCCGTCACCCTCGGCATCGCCGTCTGGGCCCACGCCACCGACCGGCCGTGGCAGAGCATGGCCTTCTTCGCCCTCGGCGCCACCCAGCTCGCCGTCGCCCTCGGCTCCCGCGCCCGGCCCGGCACCCGCGCCAACCCCGTGCTGCTCGTCGCGGTCGCCGCCGCACTTGCCCTGCAGTTCGCCGGGCTCTACCTGCCGATCCTCAACAACCTCCTCGGCACCGAGCCGGTACCCGTCCTCGACCTGCTCGCCATCTGCGCCCTCTCCAGCCTCGGCTACGCGGCGATCCGCCTCGACCGCGTCGTGCACCGCGGCCCGCGCGGGGATCGCGGCACGGCCTGATCCCCGGCCGGGGGTGCATCGTCACGGCCGGGCGATATCTGTTGCCGGCCCGCCACCAGGCGTCCAGCGTGCGTCGTCGTCGCTGAGTTGACCGTTCGCGTTACAGCTGTCCCGGCAGTCCGACCACGTCGGTGCCGGAGCGGCGCATGGCCGCTGGAACCGGTTCAGCCTCGGCGACGGGAACCCCGACGCGCATCGCGATCGCTGGGCTACCGACGCCGCCGAGCACCCGCCGCAGCGCGGTGCGGACGGCGTCCACCTCGATCACCTCGCTGATCGGCGAGGCGGCCAGGCCGCGCGCCGTGAGCGTCAGCCACACGTCGGAGAGCGCCTCACCGGCGGCGACCCAGTCGTGCGGCTCGTCGGCATCGGTCGCCAGCACGACGTACACCGTGCCCTGATCGGTGCCCGGGCCGGGCTCCAACGCTGCCGGCCTGGCCACGGCGAAGTTCCGGGGCGCGACGGTGCGGGGTGTCGACGGGACCACGCTGCGCGCCGACACGCCGTCGCGGTCCGGGCGCGACCGGGTTGTCCAGGCGAGCACGTCGTCGCGGAAGCGCGGGTCCGCGTGCTCGATCGCCCCGGCGCGCGCCACCGCCGCGGCGAAGGCGGTCACCTGGTCCTCGCGCACCACGTGCAGGTGCACGCCGTGCCGCCCGGCGGCCGCGCGCAACTCGTCGAGCGCAGCGGGCCCGGGCCGTTCGTCGTCGAATGGGCGCCGGTCGGTGCGCCGGCGGTAGATCGCCCGGTACAGCCGGTCGTCGGGCTCGCACGCCGCCCCCTGCCGGAGCCGGGCCACCAGGTCCGGCCGGTCGGGGTCCGGCAGGCGCACCACGTCCGCGACGTACCCGGCGGCGTGCATCGCCACCGTCGCGTGGTGCAGGGCCGCGCCGCAGCTGAGCAGCAGCAGGTGCCCGGCGGGGTCCAGCCCGGTGAGCTGCCGAGAACGGTCGGCCCACAGCTCGCCGTGGTGGCCGACCAGGCGCCAGCGCCAGGGCTGGCTGTTGAACAGGGACGGGGCGCGCAGCGCGGCGATCGAGGCCTCGGCGATCTGATCGATCTCGGCGCGCGGTGGCTGAGTCATGACCTGCTCCCCTCGGCGGTGTGCCCGGCTGCTTCTTGCTCCACGATCGCCGTCACCCGCACCGGCCGGCAGGGCCGAACGTCACAACCTCACGGGACCGAGGCGCCCATGAGCGCCGCCGCCGGGGAGACCGGTCAGTGCGTCCCTTGCCGAGTGATGGTGTCGGCGATGCCGTGGGCCCATTGGCGGACGGCCTCCCAGTCGCGGAAGTCGCCGTACGGGGCGCGCAGGGCGGCGATGAGGGCACGCTCGGCGAAGCCCAGCCGCGCACGGTGCAGCGCGCCGGCGAAGACCCGGTGCTCGACCGGACCGGCGATCGCCTCCACGCGGCGGGCGTCGACCGCGTGGTCGGCCGGGATCGGCGGGTCGCCGATCGGACCGCTGGAGAAAAGCCAGACCGGGCGGTCGGCGAGCCCCGCGGCGTGGCGTTCGGCGAAGCGCTGGGCCGGGTCGAGCCAGTGCCCGGCGTACACGGCGCTGCCGAGGACGACCGCGTCGTAGCCGTCCACGCCCACGACATCGTCCGGGGCACACACCGTCGCACCGAGCCCCTGCTTGGTGAGCACGGCGCCGATCAACTCAGCGATCTCCGCCGTCGACCCGTGCTTGCTCGCCGCGGTGACCAGTACGTGCATGCCGTACCTCCAAAACTCGACACCCCACCGTGGCACCGGAGCCCGGCCGGACGCACGGGCCGGACGTCCCTTCGCGGCGGGACCGCCTACCCGGCGGACGCGAGCTGGTATCCGGTCACCAGGTCGCAGTCGATGCCGATCACGCAGGCCATCGGCTCGTCCGCCCAGGGCTCGATCGCGTGTTCATAGCGGGCCAGCCGCTCCTCGTCGAGGATCAGCCGGGCGGCGCCGGTCACCACGACCGTCCACCCGGACCGGCGGTCCGGATCGATCTCGTCGGCCTCGTAGGCGACCACCACGGCCCCGTCGGCGATGGCCGCCGAGGCCAGGCTCGTCGTCAGGCTGCTGCGGATCACAACCGTGTCGCCGTCGACGAGATGGTTCACCGGCCGGATCGCAGGCAGCGCCCGCAGCGTGAACACGACCCGGCCAACCGGCACCGAGGCCAGCAGCTCCAGGCAACGTTCCCGGCCCAGCGGTTGTAGTGGCGCCATCGATTCCCTCCTTGCGTACCCCAGCACACTCCCCACCCCTCGTCGGCCCCGCCAGGGGCGAAGGTCCCGCCTCGGGCGGGTCGAGGCACCGGGCTCCCGGCTCCTCACTCGGTGACGTCGTTGGATGCCGGTGCGCTGCGCTCGGTGACCTCGGCGATCCCGCGCGCACCTCACCGCTCCTGACCGGCTTCGATGTACTACCGTGCGGGCGACCCCACCCGCAGCGAAACCGGTGCGACGCCGGCGCTGTCCCGCAACTGTGATGCCCCGCCCGATTCGGACCGGCCGGGGACTAGCCAGGTCGCCTGCCGGGCGGGTCGCGAAACCGCGCTCTCGAGGAAGGGTGCCTTTGCGGGCGGGGCCATGCTCATCACCCCTGTCGGCGAAGCACCGACTCCTCGACCGACAGGAGGACAGATGAGCAGACGCACGCCGACAATCGTCGGTGCCACCCTGGTCGCCATCGCGCTCACGCTCGGCGCTTGCGCCAGCCACGCGAACGACAACCCGCAGCCCGCCTCCAGCGGCGCCGCCGCCGCATATCCGATGACGGTGGGCAACGTCACGCTGGAGCAGCGTCCGACGAGGATCGTGTCGCTGTCGCCGAGCACCACCGAGATGCTCTTCGCGGTCGGCGCGGGCGCGCAGGTGACGGCGGTGGACGACAACTCCGACTACCCGGCCGAGGCGCCGAGGTCGCAGCTGTCCGGGTTCCAGCCGAACGCCGAGGCGATCGCGGCCAAGAACCCGGACCTGGTGGTGCTGACCCTGGACGCCAACAAGGTGGTCGACCAGCTCGCCAAGTTCAAGATCCCGGTCTATGTGGCGCCGGCGGCCGTCACGCTCGACGACACGTACCGGCAGATCGACGAGCTGGGCCGGCTCACGGGCCACGGCACTGAGGCGACCGACCTGGTGGGCCGCATGCGCCGCGACATCGACAAGCTGATCAAGGAGCTGCCGGCGCGATCGGCCAGGCCGAAGTACTACTACGAGCTCGATCCGACGCTGTACACGGCGACCAGCCCGACGTTCGTCGGCTCACTGTTCACGATGGCGGGCCTGCAGAACGTGGCCGATCCGGCGGATCCCGGCGGCGCGAAGGGCGGCTATCCCCAGCTCTCCGTCGAGGTGCTGGTCCAGGCCGACCCGGACCTGGTGTTCCTGGCCGACACGAAATGCTGCAAACAGTCGGCCGAGACGGTCGCCGCCCGCCCGGGTTGGTCCGGCATCACCGCGGTGAAGACCGGGCGGATCGTCACGCTGGACGACAACGTGGCGTCCCGCTGGGGCCCGCGCGTGGTCGACCTGCTCCGTGCGATCGTCGAGGCCGTGGCCAAGGTACCCGCGTGAGACCCGGCCATCAGGCCGCCGGCCGGCTCCGCCCGCGCTGGGTCCTGGCCGGCGGGCTGGCGGTGCTCGTGGCGCTGGTGGCCGGCGTCGCCCTCGGCCCGGTGAGCCTGCCGCCCGGCAGCGTCGCCGTCGAACTGCTGAACCTGGTGCCCGGCGTGCACCTGAAGAGCGGCCTCAACGAGCGCGAGATCGCCATCGTCACCGAGATCCGGCTGCCCCGGGTCGTGCTCGGGCTGCTCGTCGGCGCGATGCTGGCCCTCGCCGGCGGCTGCTTCCAGGGCGTCTTCCGCAACCCGCTGGCCGATCCGAGCCTGCTGGGCGTGGCGGCCGGCGCGGGCCTCGCGGTCACCCTCCTCATCGCGTACCGCGGCGCGCAGGACACCCTGCTCGGCGGGGTCCCGCTGACCACGCCGGTGGTCGCATTCGCCGGCGCGATGGCCGCGGTGCTGCTGGCCTATCTGCTGAGCGCCGGCGGCGGCCGGGAACGCTCGCCGACGACGCTGATCCTCGCCGGCGTGGCGGTCTCGGCGTTCCTCGCCGCCGCGCAGACGTACGTCATGCAGCGCAACATCGACGCGATCCGCGAGGTGTACTCCTGGCTGCTCGGGCACCTGTCCACCGCCGGTTGGTCCGACGTGCGGGTCGTCCTGCCGTACGCGGCCGTCACCTCCGTGGTGATCCTGCTGCTGCGCCGGGAGCTGGACGTGCTCTCGGTCGGCGACGAGGAGGCCGCGAGCCTCGGGCTGCACCCGCAGCGGTCGCGGTACGTGCTGATCGCCGCGGCCAGCCTGGCCACTGCGGCGGCGGTCTCGGTGTCCGGCCTCATCGGCTTCGTCGGCATCATCGTGCCGCACACCGTCCGGCTGCTCGCCGGCGCCGGATACCGGGTGATCCTGCCGCTGTCGATGCTCTTCGGCGGCGCGTTCCTGGCCCTCGCGGACGTGGTGGCCCGCACCGCGGCCAGCCCCGCCGAGATCCCGATCGGGGTCGTCACCGCGTTCTTCGGCGCGCCGTTCTTCGTGCTCGTCCTGCGCACCTCCGGGCGGGTGGCGACGTGACCGCGGTCGAGGTTCGGGACCTGCGGGTGACGCTGGGCGGCGCGGCCGTCCTGGCCGGCGTGGACCTGACCGTCGAGGCCGGCGAATGGGTCACGATCATCGGACCGAACGGTGCCGGCAAGTCGACCCTCTTGCGCGCCATCGGCGGCCTCGTGCCCAGCACCGGATCGATCGCCCTGTTCGGCACGCCGGCGGCCCGCCTGCCCCGCCGCCAGCGGGCCCGGACCGTCGCGGCCGTCATGCAGTCGCCGGTCGTCCCGCCCGGCATGGCCGTGTTCGACTACGTCCTGCTCGGCCGCACGCCGTACGTCCCGCCGCTGGGCCGGGAGTCCAGCGCCGACCTGGCCGCGGTGGGCGAGGTGCTGACCCGGCTCGACCTGGACCGCTTCGCCGGCCGGCTGCTCGACACCCTGTCCGGCGGGGAGCGGCAGCGGGTGTTCCTGGCCCGGGCGCTCGTCCAAGGCGCCGGCCTGCTGCTGCTGGACGAGCCGGGCACCGCGCTCGACATCGGGCACCAGCAGGACGTCCTGGAGCTGGTGGATCAGCTGCGCCGGGACGCCGGGCTGACGGTCCTGGCGACGATGCACGACCTCGCGATCGCCGGCGAGTACGCGGACCGGATGGTGCTGCTCGCCGGCGGCACGGTCGTCGCATCGGGCGCTCCGGTCGACGTGCTGACGGAGGAACTGCTCGCCACCCACTACCGGGCCCGCGTGCGCGTGGTGCACAGCGAGCACGGCCCCCTGGTGGTGCCGGTCCGCAGTACTCGCCGTTGAGGCATCAGATCCCGCTTGTCCGGTGGTCGCCTGATCTCATGGTTCCGCGACGTGGATGACGATCTTGCCGCGCTTGTGCTCGGTCTGCAGCGCCTCGTAGGCGGCGCGCGTTTCGGGCAGCGGGACGACGCGGTCCACCACCGGGGCGAGCCGGCCCTTCTCGATGAGCTGCCCGACAGTCCCGAGCTGGTCGCCGTTCGGCTCGACGATGAAGAACACCCCACGGACTCCGTGCGCGGCGGCCTGCCGGGCGTCCGGCGGGGTCGCGACGCTCACCAGCACACCGCCCGGCCGCAGGACGTCCCACGAACGGGCCTGCGTCTCACCTCCCACCAGGTCGAGCACCACATCGACGCCGTTGACGCGATCCTCGAAGCGCTCCTTGGAATAGTCGACGACCTCATGAGCGCCCAGCTCGGTCACGAAGTCCCTGTCGCGTGCCCCGGCGGTCGCGGTAACCCGCGCGCCGAGGCTGGCGGCGATCTGCACGGCGAACGAGCCGACACCCCCGGCCGCGCCGTGGATCAGAATGTGCTGCCCGTCCCGCAGGGAGGCGTGCTCCACCAGCGCCTGCCAGCCCGTCAGCGCGGCCATGGGCACGGCCGCGGCCACATCGTGGTCCACGGTGGCGGGCTTGGGGGCCAGGATGTCCACCGGCACCGTGACGTACTCGGCGGCGGCTCCGTCGCGCACGAACGGGATGAGCCCGTAGACCTCGTCGCCGACCTCGGTCTCGCTGACTGCGGGACCGAGCGCGGCGACCACGCCTGACATCTCGTGCGAGGGGATGATCGGTGTCCGGTCGCGGCCCCCCGGCGCGAGGCTGTCGGTCCAGGTGGCGTCCCAGGTGAGCTCCCCGGCGGTGATCGAGGCGGCGCACACGGCCACGAGCACCTCACCCGCGGCCGGCTCGGGACGCGGCGCCTGCTCGTACACCAGCCGCTCGGGCCCTCCGCGGTGGTGTGCCCGCACCGCGCTCATCGTGTCCATCGGTGCTCCTCCAGCATCAGGGCCTTCGGCGCTGCCGCGGTTGGCCCGTCGGCACGCGGCATGCGCCGGCCGCACGCGCGTCATGCGGAGATGCCGAGCAGCCCGAGCGGGCCTCATCGGCAAGCGGGTGCCGCCTCCCGTAACCGGCGAGCCGAGCTGTTCCGTGCCCACCGTACCGTCGGTTCAGCGCGCACCGTGGATGAAGACTCGGGCGACCATCGCCGGACTGACCACCCGTCACCCGTTGCCGTTTCCCTCACCCGGCGACCCCAGCGGCGTTCGCCCTACGCCCGCCCGGATGGCGGCCGTCGTCCGCATCCGCAACTCCCGCGGCCGGTGGAGCACATCGTCATCGGGGTACTGCTCCCGATTCCACCGGCCTATCGACAGCATTGGTGGAACGATGGAGGCGTGGGAACTGCGAAACCTGCTATGCCTGTTATCTCGCCGCTTGTCGGCGAGCCGATCAAGCGTGCCGATGCCGAACGGCTCGCGGGAGTACTGAAGGCATTCGCCGACCCGGCCCGGCTGCGACTGCTCAGTCTGATCCAGTCCGCTCCGGAGGGCGAGGCGTCCGTGAGTGACCTCACCGCGCCGCTCGGCCTCTCCCAGCCGACCGTGAGTCATCACCTTCGGATCCTCACCGAGGCCGGCGTGCTCGAGCGCGAGAAGCGCGGCGTGTGGGCGTACTACCGCCTGGTGCCGTCGGCGATCGCGGCGATAGCCGACCTGTTGACGCCGCCTCGCAAGCGGGCGACGAAGAGGGCCCGCTGAGCGCAGCACGTGCTGAGGTGGACTACTGGGCGGCGTGCACCCGGGACAGCTCGGTCGCGTAGTCGGTCTGCGGCGGCTCGACGGTGCCCTCCGTCGAAGCCGACCGCTCCAGGAAGCGCAGCAGCTCGACCGGGAACGGCAGCACTACCGTCGAGTTCTTCTCGGCTGCCACCTCGACCACCGTCTCCAGCAACCGCAGCTGCAGCGCGGTCGGTGTCCGCGCCATCGTGGCCGCGGCGTCGGCGAGCTTTCGCGACGCCTGCAGCTCACCGTCCGCGGTGATGATCCTGGCGCGCCGCTCCCGCTCCGCTTCAGCCTGCCGGGACATCGACCGTTTCATCGACTCCGGCAGCGAGACGTCCTTGATCTCCACGCGGTCGATGTGGACGCCCCAATCGATCGCCGGGCTGTCGATCATGACCTCCAGGCCCTGGTTGAGCCGCTCCCGGTTGGTCAGCAGCTCGTCGAGGTCGCTCTTGCCGATGATCGAACGCAGCGACGTCTGCGCCACCTGGAGGACTGCGAACATGTAATCCTGCACGTTGACGACGGCCCGGCGCGCGTCGGTGACCCGGAAGTACACCACCGCGTCCACCTTGACGGTCACGTTGTCGCGGGTGATGCCGTCCTGTGCGGGTATCGGCATGGTGACGATCTGCAGGTTCACTTTCTGCAGCCGGTCCAGAATCGGGACAATCAGCGTCAGGCCTGGCCCGCGTGTCATCTCTTGCAGACGCCCGAACCGGAAGACCAGCCCGCGTTCGTACTGCCGGACGATCCGAGCGCTGGCCAACAGCCCGGCCACCGCCACCATCAACACGACGATCAGCATCAAAACCATGGCAGCTCGCGCCATCCTTGCATCTCCGCCCAGCCTAACGCGGCGCAGCCGCGTAAGGCTCACCGCGAAGTATCGGGAGGACGCGGACCCGGCGGGCGGCGGCGCGATGCGGCGTTGCGAGGTGTAGCCAAGCCCGTCTCATTCGCGGCAAAGCAACATGTTCGAACATTGACGCCCTCCCGGCAAGCCGCTATTGACAACCTTCTTTTCAGTAGGCGAGCATGCTGAAAGCGCTCTCACGTCCGCCACGTGGGGGTTGAACAGGCATGTCCCACTCCCCCGCCCACGCTTGAGAAGGGGCACAATCGCTGTGGAGAGTCAACACAAACAAACATGGCTGCGAGGTAGGGCGCGGACCGCGCTGCTTGCCACGGCCGGGAGCGTCGTGATCGTCGCCGCCTCCGTCGCGGCGCTGCCCGACGCCGGAGCCTCCGTGCCTTCCACGCCGGCCGGGTGGACCCAGGTGTTCGCCGACGACTTCAACGGGACCTCTGGCACCGGCGTCAACACGGGCAACTGGCTGTACGACCTCGGGCACGGTTACCCCGGCGGTGCCGGTAACTGGGGCACCGGCGAGATCGAGAACATGACCAACAGCACCGCGAACGTCTACCTGGACGGCTCCGGGAACCTGGCCATCAAGCCGATCCGTGACGGCTCCGGCAACTGGACCAGCGGCCGCATCGAGACCCAGCGCACCGACCTCGCCGCCCCCGCGGGCGGCAAACTGCGCATCGAGGCCCGCCTGCAGCAGCCGAACGTCAACACCGGAAACGGCGCCGGCTACTGGCCGGCCTTCTGGGCGCTGGGCGCGGCGGCGCGCGGCACCGGCGCGTCCGGCTGGCCCGGCATCGGCGAGATCGACATCATGGAAGACATCAACGGCCGCAGCTCCGAATTCGCCACCCTGCACTGCGGCACCTCACCAGGCGGCCCCTGCAACGAAACCACCGGCATCGGCAGCGGCGAACGCGCCTGCAGCGGCTGCCAGACCGGCTTCCACACCTACGCCGTCGAACAGGACCGCAGCACATCACCCGAGCAGATCCGCTGGTACCTCGACGGCAACAACTTCTTCACCGTCAACGCCAACCAGGTCGACGCCACCACCTGGAACAACGCCACCCACCACGGCTTCTTCATCATCCTCAACGTCGCCATCGGCGGCGGCTTCCCCGACGCGTTCGGCGGCGGCCCCAACGGCTCCACCGTCTCCGGCCAGCCGATGCTCGTCGACTACGTCGCGGCCTACACGTCGGGCGGAGGTACCTCGAGCACCCCACCGACCGCGGGCACGATCACCGGTCCGGGTGGCAAGTGTGTCGATGTCGCGGGTGATGACACGGGCGGTAA
>NZ_BAAARV010000072.1:0-55617 GCF_039532525.1 Dactylosporangium salmoneum | reverse complement strand
CCTCGCGCGCCGTCGCCGTCGTTGCGCCGCCGCTCGCGATCGGGCCCGGGCGCGTCGAGCCCGCCGTCGCGCTGCCGCTCGTGATCCAGCGCGAGGTCGGCGCCGCCGCGCAGGCCGCCCTCACCGTCGCCGCGCGGCGCGGGTTCGGCGCGGTGGATCTGCGTGGCGCCCGCCAGCTCGCGGGACAGCAGGGCGAACGTGTCCGCGGCCGGGTGGCGGCGGGTCAGCGCGCCGTCACCGTCGAAGTCCAGCAGCGGCAGCCGGCCGAAGAGCAGGTCCATCATCTGGTAGCGGTCGCGGTAGCCCGGGATCTCCGGGGCCAGGTTCCAGTACGCGGTCCGGGTCACGCCCGCGGCCAGCGCCCGCACCGTGCGCGTCACCACCTGCCGGCACGCGATCCGGTCGCGCTTGACCGACAGCTCGCCCGGGCAGCCCTCCATCAGCATCTGCAGTCGCGGCGGGAGCTCGGGCATCCGGGCGTACAGGGCGGCCATCGCGCGCCGCTCCGGCGACGACTCGGCGGCCAGCGAGGCCGGGTCCGAGGGCAGCGCGGCGAACGTCGCGGCCAGGATCGACTCCAGCTCAGGGAACTCGAACAGCACCGGGCCGCCGTGCTCGCCGGCCAAGACCGGGCGCTCGCAGCCGTGGCGGCGCATCATCGCCCGCGCCTGCTCGACGTAGTCGCCGACCCGCTCCGGCGGGCCGTACAGGTGCACGTCGAAGGCGTCGAACGCGTCCCCGCCGAGGGAGAGCACACGGTCGAAGAACGCCCGCTCGGGGCTGTCCTCGGCGCTGCTCAGCATGTCGTACCCGCACCCGCCCAGGACCACCAGCGAACCGGGCGCGCCGGCGTGGACGGCACGGTGCAGGGCGCGCAGCTGTGCGACGTAGTCGTCGGCGGTGCCGGCCCACAGCAGGGCGGTGTTGCTCGGCTCGTTGTCGCATTGGAAGTACCGGATCCAGCCCCGGCAACGCTCGACGAGCGCCGCGGCGAACCGCTCGTAGTCGGCGATGTCCTTGGCCGGGGACGGGGGCAGGAAGGTGGCCGGCCGCTGTGTCGCCCACGGCGAGCTGGAGACCACGGTCAGCCAGGCCTCCTCGTCGCCGTCGAGCTGCGCGAGCAGCGCGTCGGTGGCGGTCCAGTCGAAGCGGCCCGGCTCCGGCTCGACCTGGGACCAGTACAGGTAGGCGCGCACCAGGCCGGCGCCGAGGGCGCGGGCCTGCGGCACGAACTCGCCCGGCGGCCCGAAGAGCCCATAGCTGATCCCGCGCACCACACCGACCCGGAAAGTTTTGTTCATATACTCAGGTATAGCTCGTATATTTGAACCATGCCAGCAGGTACTCCCCCGGTGTGGGCCCTTCCCGCGCCCCCCGCCCGCCAGCGCCGGCTCGGGCGAGACGAGATCGTCGCGGCGGCGATGGAACTTGCCGACGAGGGCGGGACGGCGGCGCTCACCATGAAGGCGGTCGCGGCGCGGCTGGGGCCCTACACGCCGATGGCCCTGTACCGGTACGTCCACCACAAGGACGGCCTCGTGGACCTCATGCTCGACGCCGCGGCCGCCGAGGTGCGCCTGCCCGACCCCGCTGGCCCCGACTGGCGGGCCGCCCTGCACGACATCGCCACCGGGACGCGTTGGATGATCAAACGCCATCCCTGGTACGCCGAACTGGTGCACACCCGCCCACCGGCCGGACCGCACGCGATGCGCCGCCTCGAGTGCATGCTGCGCATCCTGACCGGCCGGGGCGTCGAGGTGGGCCGCGCGCTCACGTTCGCCGCGCTGCTGGACCGGCACGTGGTCGGCAGCGGCGTGCAGGAGGCACAGGAGGCCCGCTTCGAGCGGCTGGACGAGCCGGGCGCCTTCGCCACGGTGCGCGACCTGGCCGCGGCCGACGGCACGGTACCGCTGCTCACCGGCTGGCTGTCCGCCCCCGAGCCGGCCCCGCCGGACGAGCAGTTCGACCTGGGCCTGGCCATGCTGCTCGACGGAATCGAGGCCCGCCTGCCCTGATCGGAGGGGCATGCTGGAAGGGCAACAACCGCAACTCAGGCGAGGAGGAGCGATGCACGCGAACGTCGGAGATCGCCTGATCATCGAGGGCACGCACGTCGGCGACGGCCGCCGCGAGGGCGTCATCACGAAGGTCCGCCGCGACGACCACACGCCGCCGTACACCGTGCGGTGGCACGACGGCCACGAGGCCCTGGTGTACCCCGGCCCCGACGCCCGGGTCCTGCCCCCGGCGCCCACCGGTCGGCGCTGAAAACCGGGCGGCCGGTGGATCCGGCCGCCTGGCGCCGCCGTGATGTGATGGGTGCGTGGTCGATCCCCGACGGATCGTGATGCTCGTGGTCCGCCGGGCCGACGGCTCGCGCTGGGTCGGGTCGGGCTACACGCTCGCCCCCGACGCCGTGCTCACCGCCGCCCACGTCGTCGAGGGCGCCGCGTCGATCGAGATCCGCCCGGAGGGCGCCGCCGCCCTGCCGGCCACCGTCGCGCGGGCCGACCCCGGCCCCGACCTGGCCCTGCTCGCGCCCATCGACGGCACGCTGCCCGCCGCGACCGAGCGCCCGCAGTGGGGCACCGTCGGCGACCGGCCGGCCGTGCTCGACGTGGCCGTGTTCGGCTACCCGCGCTGGAAGCTGCGGGACACCTTCCGCGTGCTCGCCCACGAGCCCGGCACCCTGGCCGCCCTGGCCAACCGCCGCGAGTCGACCTTCCAGGTGACGGTCGCCCCGCCCGCTCCCGACGCGGCCGGGGTCTCCCCGTGGGAGGGCATGTCCGGCGGGCCCGTCTTCGCGGGCGAGCGCCTCATCGGGGTGATTTCGCGGCAGTACCCCAGGGAAGGCCCCAACCGCCTCACCGTGGCCCGCATCGATCGCTGGTCACCGTTGCCCGCCGGGGTGGAGCCGGTCGACGTGCTGCCCCGCCCGGCCGCCGAGACGACCACCGCCGCGTACCTGGCCCAGGTCCGCGACCTCGCCCCTGCCGCCGGGCTGCGCGACCGGGCCGCCGAGATCGACGAGCTGACCGCCTTCTGCGCCGGCGACGAACCCTACGTCTGGTGGCAGGCGGGCCCATGGGCCGGCAAGACCGCCCTGCTGTCCACGTTCGTCCTGCACCCGCCGGCCGGCCTCGACGTCGTGTCGTTCTTCATCACCGCCCGCCTGGCCGGCCAGACCGACAGCACGGCGTTCACGGATGCCCTGCTGGAGCAGCTTTCGGCGTACCTCGGCGAACCCCTGCCGCCCCTGCACTCCCCCGCCGGCCGTGACGCCCACCGCCGCCGCCTCCTGCGCGACGCCGCCGACCGCGCCGTGCGCGACGGCCGCCGCCTGATCCTGGTCGTCGACGGCATCGACGAGGACACCGGCGCCGAGCCCGGCTCGGCGGTACCGTCCATCGCGTCCCTGCTGCCCAAGCACCCCGACCCGGGCCTGCGGGTGGTCCTCGCCGGCCGCCCGCACCCGCCGATCCCGTCCGACGTCGCGGGCGACCACCCGGTCCGCACCTGCCCGGTCCGCCCGCTGACCCCGTCGCCGTGGGCCGGCGAGCTCGCCCTGGAGGCCCGCCACGAGCTGGGCCGTCTCCTGGCCGCGGGCGGCCTGCACCGGCAGGTCGTCGGCCTGGTCACCGCCAGCGGGGGTGGCCTGACCCTCGACGACCTGGAACACCTGACCGCCGCTCCGCGCGACGAGATAGAGCACCTGCTGGGCGGCGTCTTCGGCCGCACCGTGCGCGCCGGGACCGACCTCGTCTACCTGTTCGCCCACGAGACCCTGCGCGTCGAGGCCCTGCAGAAGCTGGGGCACACGCAGGTGGCCGTCTTCGCGGACCGGATCCATTCGTGGGCCGACGGATACCGGGAGCGCGGCTGGCCGGACGACACCCCGGGGTACCTGTCCCGCGGCTATCCGCGCATGCTCGCCGCCGCCGAGGACCACCGCCGCCTGTCCGCCCTGGCCCTGGACCAGTCCCGGCACGCCTGGCTGCTGCGCTCCACCGGTGCGGACGCGGGGGCGCTGGACGACCTCCGCGCGGCCCAGCGCCTGACACTGACGCAGGCCGATGCCGACCTCGCGACGATGGCCCGCCTGGCGTACCGCCGCGACCAGCTCGCCGACCGCACCCGGAACATTCCCACGGGCCTGCCAGCCGTCTGGGCCGCCCTCGGCCAGGTCCGCCGGGCCGAGGCGCTCGCCGCCAGCATCAGCGACCCGGACCGTCAGGGGCGGGCGAAAGCCGCGCTCGTGGCACCGATCGTGGCGGCCGGCGAGCCGGGACGGGCTGAACGCCTGGCCCTCGACGTCGCCGACCACAGCGTCCGGGCCCAGGCGCTGCTCGATCTGGTGCGTGCGCTGGACGCGACCAACGCCCAGGCCGAGGCACGCCGGGTGATCAACGTCCTCCCCGCGGAGCGACAGGACGAGGCGTTCGCGGAGCTGGCCGGGGCGGCGGCCGCGCGGGGCGACCACGACGGTGCCGAGGAGCTGGCCGGCGCCATCGCCGAGCCGTCCGCCCGGTCCGCCGCGCTGGACGGGCTGCTGGGGATACTGATCGAAGCCGGCGCGTTCGACCGCGCCGAACGGCTCGCCCAGAGCGTGGACGACCCCGGCAAACGGGTCCGTTGGCTGACGGCGCTGGCCGCGGCAGGCGACGCGGAGCTCGTGCGGCGCGTCATCGGGCACCTGGAGCTGATGCCCGGGGCCGGCGATCCACCTCGGCACGCCGCGCGGCTGGCCGAGCTGGCCCTCGCGCTCGGCGCCGCCGGCGAGCCGGGTGCCGTCGGCGAGCCGGGTGCCGTCGGCGAGCCGGGTGCCGTCGGCGAGCTGGCCGACGCTGTGGAGCGACTCGTCGAACCACCGGTCCCGATGGCCGTCGGCCTTCTGCGGGCGCTGTCCGGAGCGGGCGAGCGCAGCCGCGCGGCCCGGATCGCCGCGCGCGCCGAGCGGTCAGCCTGCGCGCCGGGGCAGGATTCGGCGGCGCAGGCCGCCGATCTGGGCCTGCTCGCGTCGGGGCTGGTGGCCGTGGGTGACCTCGGTGGCGCCCAGCGCGTCGTCGCCCGCACCCGCCTGCTCGGGCTCGACAACCAGCGACCTGAAACCACGCAGGCGCTGACCGAGGTGGTGACGGCGCTGGTCCGCGCGGGTGACCTCGACCGCGCCGAGAGGCTGGCCCGCGCGTTCACCGAGCTGCCGTTCGACGGCGGGCCGTACCGGGCGGCCGTGTTCACCGCGCTCGCCGTTGCCTTCGTGGCCGCCGGCGAGCCGGACCGCGCCGAGCGGCTGGTCGAGGAGATGCCCGGCGCCAGGCAGCGGACCGAGGCCCGCATGCGGCTGATCCCGGTGCTGGCCGCGGCCGGTGCCGACGAGCAGGCAGAGCGCCTCGCCGGCGCCGAGCGCCTCGCTGGCACCGGCCGCGGCCTCGACGCGGGCAGGGCGGTCGTCGTCGCGGTCGCCGCGCACGGCGGCGACGAGCGCGCCGAACCGATCGCCTGGCGGCTCGACCTGCCGCTTGCCGAACGGCCCGGGCTGACCAGAGAGCTCATCGCCACGGGGGCCTTCGGCACGGCCGAGCGCGTCGCCGTGTCCATCGGCAACGCCGGCCTCCGGGCCGAGGCCCTGACGGAGCTGGCGGCCGCGCTCGCCGCGGCCGGGCAGCACGATCGCGCCGCCCGCCTCGCCGAGGAGGTCGAGCAAGGCGCGCGCCTGACGGCCGGTGCGGGCCTGGTGATGGCACTGACGCCCCTCCTGGCCGGGCTTGCGGCGGCAGGCGATCCCCGGGCGCGCGGCCTCGCCGAGGAGGTGGAACGGCAGGCCCGGGAGACGGCAGGCTACGATGGCGCGGTCACGCTGGAACGGCTGACCACCGCCTTGATCTCGGCCGGGGAGTTCACCTGGGCTGCGCGGCTGGCCCACGAGATCGGCATCCCGTATGAGGCAGAACCGGTGCTGCCCTTGCTGGTCGCCGGGTTGACGAAGGCGGGTCTCCACGACGGTGTCGAGCATCTCGTCCGGCGGGCCGCCGCCCGGACCGGGCGACACGGGCAGCTGGCCGCGCTGATTCCGGCGCTGATGGCCGCCGGCGAGCGCGAGCGCGCCGAGGCCCTTGTCGAGCAGATCGCGGCCGAGGCCGCCAGGGCCACCAACAGGAACTCGGCGGAGGACATCAACGCCGCCCTTGCCATCGCACTCGCCGCGGCCGGCGACCTCGATCGAGCCGAGCGCCTCGCTCGCGACCGGCCGGGACGCGCGGGCGACCTGCTGGCACGGATCGCGGCCAGGCACAAGGCGGCCGGCAACCACGCCCGCGCGCGGCGTCTCGCCGAGGAGGCCGAGCGGGTCGTCCGCCGCGGGTCTCGAGAGGGCCCGTTGACGGAGCTGGTGGCGGGGCTGGCTGCGGCCGGGGAACCGGACCGGGCGGAGCGCATCGCCCGCTCGCTCAACGGCCGGGATGCGTTGGCAGCGGTGCTGAGCAGGCTCGCGGCGGCCGTGCCGGACCCGCGCCGCACGCGGGGGCTGTATGCGGAGGCGTGGCTGACCGCGCGGTGGCAGGTGCCCTTCGAGGCGGTGCCGCTCCTGTCACCGGAGGCGGCCGTGGCGGTCGCCGACGAGGCCGGGGTCGGCAACGAGCACGACGTCATGGCAGGGCCGGGCAGGATCGGCGGACTACGGCCGCTTCCAGGCACATCGCTGTGAGCACGGCCCAGACCGCTGCGCCCGAGGCCGCGCGGCCGACGGCAGCCGCCCACCCGGCTAGTCCGGAAGCGGCGGGGCGGGGCTCAGCCAGGTCCGCACGGCCGCCTCCTCCTCGCCGGTGAGGGGGATCTGGGCGGCCTCGGCGCGGGCGAGGACGTTGTCGACGAAGGCGGCGCCGATCTCGGTGGGGGTCGGCGGGGGCTGGCGGTGCAGCGGGGAGCCGCCGAACGAGGTGCCGCGGACCACGAACGCGACCGCGCCCCGGCTGACCGGGACGCCGCCGTCGCGCAGCTGGTCGCGGGACCAGCTGGTGCACTGGGTCAGGTTGAAGCGGTGCGTGCGGGCGTACGCCGACAGCGTCTCGTAGATCGAGGGCCACCACGCCTGCGGCAGGCGGGGCAGGCTGAGCTGGTCGGCGAGGCGCTCGACCGGCTCGGGCAGGGTGGTGCGCTGGGCGCCGGGCGCGGGTGTCTCCGGGGTCGGGTGGCGGCCCTCGTCCCACAGCAGGTGCTGGGACATGCGCAGGCCGGGCAGGCCCAGCGCCTCCACGGCCCGGGCGAAGCTGCCGAGGCCGAACCAGCCGCTGGCCGCGATCACCGGGCCGAGCTCGCCGCGCAGCCGGTAGGCCAGGGCGGCCATGTTCAGCGGGGACTCGGCGGCCTCGTAGTCGGCGGTGACGATGGCCCGGAAGCGCTCGTGGGCCTCGTCGACGGCGCCGGTGTCCTCGAAGCCGCCGGCGGCGACCTCGTCGGGCTCGTCGTCGAGGTCGACCGGCTCGCCCTGGACCAGCGCCAGCAGCTGCTGGCTGTCCAGCAGCTGGTCGGCGATGGCGGTGAACGCCTCGGCGGCGTCGGCCGGGGAGACGATCATCGTGCGCCGGTCGGCGCGGCGCAGGCGCTGCAGCAGCGGGGTCATGTCGGAGTCGCCGGACGCGATGACGAACTGCTCGTAGCGGGCCTCGTCGGCCAGCGCGTCCAGGGCGTCGACGACGATGCGGATGTCGGCGGCGTTCTTCGTCGCGTTGTACCGCGGGCAGTCGATCACCTCGAACCCGGCGCGCACGAACGACGGGCGGAAGCGGGAGAAGTACAGCCGCGTGGGTTCGCCGGCGCCGTCGCGGGCGTTGACCCAGCCGGCCGGGTTGAGGTAGCACCGCAGGATGAGCCAGCGCCGCGGGTCATCCGGAGTGAGGGTGGTCGACAGCCGCCGCAGCCAGGTCCCCGGCTCGGTGGCGAAGAGCACCGCCACCTCGGGGTCCAGCTTGAACAGTCCGCTGAACACGTTGTCGAAGTCGAGGAAGAAGGCCGCCCGCACGGGTCCATGATCCCCTACCGGGGGCCTGAGTGAACCCCCCGTGAATGGGCCTCAGTGTGTTGCGATCGACATAGCACATCGTGCATCGAGCAACTTCACGCAGCGTCATTCAACGGCTACGCTGAATGCCCGGCGACCCGGACGGGGAGGAAAAGGCGACCATGGTCAAGAAGATCCTCAGATGGGGTGGCCTGGCGTTTCTGGTGTTCTTCGTCGCGTACCGGCCGCACTCCGCGGCCAACGTGGTGACCACCATCGGCGGCAGCCTCCTCGACATCGCGAACGGCTTCGGCGACTTCTTCGCCTCGCTCGGCGGCAGCTGATCCCCCGGCCGCAGGCGAGCAAGCCCGCAGCTGATCCCCCGGCCGCAGCCGAGCGAGGTGGCAGCAGATCCGGTTCGCCGGGTCAGGTGCGCACCGGCGAACGGCGGCGCAGCACGATGTGCGACGGGTCGGGCGGCGGCGCCGGCGGCAGGGTCACGGTCACCGTCACCTCGGCGTCGTTCGCGCTGACGGCGAGGGAGCCGCCGTGGTGCCGTACCACCGCGGCCACCACGGCCAGCGCGAGCCCGACGCCCTCCAGCTCGGCCGGGCCCGGACCGAAGCAGCGCTCGTAGAGGGCGCGCTGCTCGTCTGCCGGCGTGCCGCCCGGCGGGCAGAGCAGCGCCAGGCGGACCGAACCGCCCGGGTCGGGCTCGGCGGCCAGCCGGACCGTTCCCTGGCGGGGCGCGAAGGCGATGGCCGCGGACAGCAGGTTGGCCAGGGCCCGCTGCAGGTGCCGCGGGTCGGCGTCGAGCGCGGCGGCGTCCGGGACGGCCACGTCGATGGTCACCCCGGCGGCGCGGGCCTGCGTGGCCAACTCGCCAGCGACCCGGACCGCGAGCGGGGCCAGCCGGGTCGGCTCGACGGCCAGGCCGAAGCTGCCCTCGTCGAGCCCGGCCAGGACGATGAGGTCCTCCACGATGCCGTACACCCGGCCGGCGCACAGGTCGATCATCGTCACCATGCGCAGCTGCTGTTCGCTCAGCTGGCCGGCGCGGCCGCTCACGAGCATTTCGCTGTACCCGCGCAGGGAGGTCAGCGGGGTACGCAGCTCGTGGGAGGCGATCCGCATGAACTCGGCACGCAGCTGGCCCTTGCCGGGCGGGGGCCCGGGTGCGGCTGGCAGTCCGGCTGACATGGAGGGGCAACCTCCCCGTCGGTGACGCCGGCCGCGGCAGGGCGGCGGCGGGCATATCGGATGTGTCGGTTTATATCCCGCCGAACGTAGCACCTGGATCATGAGGATTCGGTACCGTCGGACGGAAAGCAACCGACCCGAGGGGCCTGGTGGAATGGCGACGGTGCTGCTGGCGGAGGACGACGACGCGGTCCGGGAGCTGCTGGAGTTCATGCTCACCGGCGCGGGCCACACCGTCCTCGCGTGCGGCGACGGCGACGCCGCGCTCCGGCTGGCCCTCGCCCGGCACCCCGACGTGGCCGTGCTCGACGTCTCCATGCCCGGCCGCAGCGGGCTGGAGGTCTGCGCCGCGATGCGCGCCGACCCGGCCACCGCCCGCACGCCGGTCCTGCTGGTCACCGCCCGCGGCACCCACGGCGACGTCGCCGACGGCTTCAGCGCCGGCGCGACCGACTACGTGGTCAAGCCCTTCGGCGCCGGCGACCTGCTGGCCCGCATCGACGCGCTGACCAGCACCGCCGGCGGGGGCGGCTGGGACCGGCTGGGCAACGCCCAGGCGCACCCGACGCGAGCCTGACCGATGGACCCGGCGCACGGCGGGCGGTCACGGTGAACGCGGCGATGCCGGCGACCGAGGCGGCGAAGGTGGCCGCCGCGCCCGGGCTCGCACCGAGCCTGCTCCCCGAGGTGCTCGGCGTGCTCGACGTGGGCGTGGCGGTGGCCGGCCCCGACGGGCGGCTCGTGCTGGTGAACCGGGCGATGCCGGCGCTGCTGGGGCTGAGCGGCGACGGCCGGCTCGCCGACCCGCTCGGCATGGCGCTGTCCGAGGTCGGGGAGGCGCTGGCGGCCCACGACGCCCGAGCCGCGGCGGCCGCGCTGACGTGGCCGCCGCCGGAGCACCCGCAGCAGCTGCGGCTGCCGGACGGGCGCAGCGTGCAGGCGGCCTGGCACCGGCTCAGCGGCGACGGCTGCTGGGTGCTCGTGGTGCGGGACGTGACGCTGCAGGCCCAGATCCGCCAGCGGCTGCGGGAGCACAACCGGGCCCTGGCCGAGAAGGTGGCGGAGAAGACGGAGCTCGTCGCGGCGCTGTGCCACGAGCTGCGCACGCCGCTGACCTCGACGAACACGATGCTGGACCTGATGCCGGACGCGTCGGCGGCACCGGAGATGGCCGACCTGCTGGACGTCGTGCGCCGCAGCGCCGCCCGCATCGGCGACGTCGTCGACGAACTGTCCACCCTCAACGCGCTCGAGCAGGGCTCCGTCGGGCTCGACCTGCGCCCGGTGGACCTTCCGGCCCTGCTGCGCGGCGCCGTCGAGCGGTGGAACGCGCGCCAGGCCGGCGGAGCCCCGGTCACCCTGGCCGTGGAGGCGCCCGGCGACGGCCCGATCACCGCCGACCCGGCCTGGCTGGACGCCCTCGTCGAGCGGCTGCTGTCGGTCGCCGTGGCCTCGGCCGGGGACGGCCCGGTGCGGGTGGCCGCGGCGCCCGGCCCGGGCGGCTGGCTGGTCCGGGTGCCGCTGCACGAGCAGCTCACCAGCAACCGCCTCTTCACCGCGACCGGCGGGGCCCGCACCTCGACCGCGCTCATGCTGGCCCGGGCGGTGGTGGCACGGCACGGCGGCAGCCTGCGGATGGCGACCGGGCCGGACGGGGGCGCCATCGAGCTGCGCCTGCCCCGCGAGGCGCCCCGCGACCCGCGCGCCTGAGCACCCGGCCGGCGGGCGCGAAAAGCCGGGACGAAGCCGATCAGGCCGGGCCGAGGAGCTGCTCGATGCGCTGTAGCAGGTCGCGCGGGCTGAAGGGCTTCACCACGTAGTCGTCGGCGCCCGCCGCGAAGCCCGACGCCACGTCGAGCCACTGCCCCAGGGCGGTCAGCAGCACGATCGGCAGCTGGGCGGTCTCCGGGTGGGCGCGCAGCTCCCGGCACACGTCCAGCCCCGACATCCCCGGCATCGAGACGTCCAGCACGGCGAGGTCGGGGACCCGGCGCAGGGCGTCGCGGACCGCGGCCCGGCCGTTGTCGTGGGCGGCGACGTCGAAGCCCGCGCCGTCGAGCACGGTCTCCAGCATCGAGCGCACGTCCCGGTCGTCGTCGACCAGCAGTACCGTCGGCATGATCAGACCCCTGGGAACAACATAACCCGATGTCAGGAGCTGCCGCTGCCGAAGGCGTACAGCACCGAGGCCCCGTCCGGCGTGCGGATCGTGACCGGCAGGCGGCCCGGGGTGCCGGCCCGGCCGGTGAGGGCGTCGGCCAGGGCGGCCAGCGACGGGGGCTGGTAGCCGTAGACGGCGAGGTAGGCGGGGGCCGTCGGGAAGTACGCGATGTCGTAGGGGCCGCCGACCGCGGCCACCACGACCGGGCGGCCGGTGGCCAGCAGCGCCTGGACGAGGGCCACCTGGGTCGGGTCGGACCAGGCGTTGTTGGTCGTCACGACGGTGGCGGCGGCCGTCTGGGCGGCGGCGACGGCCTGGGCGATGAGCGCCGGCGACGGCGAGCCGGTCCACAGCCGGGTGGCGCTCAGGCCGCGGGCGGCGAGGCCGTCGGTGAGGGTCTGGGTGGTGCTCACGCCCCAGCCGGTGACCAGCACGCTCGACCCGGCGGCCAGGGGCAGGCCGGCGCCCTTGAGCTTGGTGACGGAGCGGGCGGCGATGTCGGCCATGGTCTGCAGGTGCTCCGGGGTGCCGACGACCGGGGCCGGCGCGTCGCCGCGGTCGAACAGGCCCAGGGCGCGCTTCATGCGCAGGATGCGGCGCACCGACTGGTCGATGCGGGCCTCGGTCAGGGTGCCGGCGGCGACGGCGTCGAGGACGGCCCGCACGGCCCGCGGCGGGTCGGCCGGCATGAGCAGCTGGTCGATGCCGGCGTCGAGGGCGCCGAGGACGATCTGCTCCTGGGTGAGGCCGGCGAGGGCGGCCGCGTCGAGGGCGTCGGTGACGACGACGCCGTCGAAGCGCAGGCGCTCGCGCAGCAGGCCGGTGACGATCGGGCGGGACAGGCTGGCCGGGGCGCCGGAGGGGTCGAGGGCGGGCGCGACGATGTGGGCGGCCATGATGCTGGGCACGCCCGCGGCGATCGCGGCCACGAACGGCGGCACATGGGTGGCCAGGATCTGTTCGCGGGTCTCGTCGGTGACGGCGACGCCGTTGTCGGTGTTGACGGTGGTGTCGCCGAGGCCGGGGAAGTGCTTGGCCTGCGCGCCGATCCCGGCCGCGCGGTAGCCGGCCACGGCCGCGGCGCCGAAGAGCGCGACGGCGGCGGTGCGGTCGCCGAACGCGCGGGGGCCGTCGGCGGCGTTGCGCGGGTTGGTGTTGACGTCCACCACGGGCGCGTCGACCACGTTGATGCCCAGGGCGAGCAGTTCCTGGCCGCTCACCCGGGCGGCCCGCAGCGCGGCGCCCGGGTCGGCGGTGGCGCCGGCGGCCATGTTGCCCGGGGAGATGGCGAGCGGGGCGCCGATCCGGTTGACGATCCCGCCCTCCTGGTCGGTGCTGATCTGCAGCGGGATGCCGGCGTCGGCCCGGGCGGCCGCCTGCAGCCCGTTGGACAGCGCGGCGATCTGGGCGGGCCCGCCGCCGAGGTTGTGGCTCCACGTGAAGTAGATGACCCCGCCCAGGTGGTACCGCCGCACGACCTCAGCGCCGCTGGCCACCCCGTAGCGGGCGGTGTTGGCGGCCGCGTCGGCGGCGGAGGGGGCGGTGGCGTTGTCGCCGTACACGTACCCGACGAACAGCTGCCCGACCTTCTGCTCCAGGCTCAGCCCGGACAGGAGCTTCGCCACGGGGTCACCGGGACCGGCCCAGGCGTCCTCGGGCAGGCTCGCGGCCGCGAGGGCCGCCGCGGAACACATCAGCACTGATCGCCGCAACATACATCAATCTCACTCCTGTCTATGCGTGCCGTCAACCAGAGCGGCGATCCCGTCCAGGACCCGGGTGAGGCCGAACGCGAACTCGGCGTCCGGGTCGAACTCGGCGTCGTCGTCGATCGCGCCGGCGGCGATGGCGGCCGCGATGGCCGGGAACCGGGCCGGGACGGCCAGCCGGGTCAGGGCCCGGCCGTAGTCGATCCGCGGGCGGTCGCCGGGTGCCCGCATCGCCGCCGCGGCGGTCGCCGCCCAGCTGCGCACGAAGCCGCCGAGGAGCATGACGACGGAGAGCTTCGACCGCTCCGCGAGACCCGTGTCGCCGAGGGCGGCGAGGCAGCGTTCCAGCCAGGCGATCTGGTTCGGGGTGATCGGCGGGGCGGCGGTGGGCACCTGCAGCATCCACGGGTTGGCCAGCAGCGCGGCGAGGTACGCGCCGGCCCACGCCTCCAGCCGCGGCCGCCAGCCGCCGCCGGGCGCCGGCTCGGGCGGGGTGCCGACGCCGGCGTCGAGCATGAGGTCCAGCAGCTCGTCCTTGGCGGCGACGTAGCGGTACAGCGCCATCGCCGACGTGCCGAGTTCCTTGCCCAGCCGGACCATCGACACCGCCGCGAGGCCCTCGGCGGCCGCCACCCGCACCGCGGTGTCCACGATCCGCTCGAGGCTCAGGCCGGGCCGCGGGCCGTAGCCGGGCCGGTCGCGCAGCCCCCAGGCCGCCGCGACGCTCGCGGGAACTCCGTCGTCATCCACCCCTTGTTTATATCATAAACAGTCGTGTTTAATCCTTAAACAGTCGAGCGAAGGAGACCCCTCATGCACGTCCTGATCTCCGGCGCGGGTGTCGCCGGACCGGCCCTCGCCTACTGGCTGCGCCGCGGCGGCCACGCCGTCACCGTCGTCGAGCGCGCCCCCGGCCTGCGCGAGGGCGGCCACGCCGTGGACTTCCGCGGCGCCGCGCACCTCGGCGTGCTGCGCCGCATGGGGGTCCTCGAGGAGATCGAGCGCCGCCGCACCGGCATGGGCGCCATGTACTACGTCAACGAGTCCGGCCGGCGGGTCAGCCGCATGCCGGCCGACCTGTTCGCCGGCGACGTCGAGATCCTGCGCGGCGATCTCGGCCGGATTCTGTACGACGCCACGGCCCCCATCGGCGTGCAGTACCGTTTCGGCGACGCGATCACGGCGCTGCACGAGGACGAGGACGGCGTGACGGTGGCGTTCGAGCGCGCCCCGGCGGCCCGCTACGACCTCGTCGTCGGCGCCGACGGCCTGCACTCCGCGGTGCGGGCGCTCGCCTTCGGCCCCGAGGAGCGGTACGTGCACCACCTCGGGCTGCACTGCGCGATCTTCCCGGTCGGCAACTTCCTCGGCCTGGACCACACCGCCGAGGCCTACCGCACGACGAGCAAGGTCGTCATCGTGGCCAGCGCCAACCACAACGCCGAGGCGCGCGCCCAGCTGTTCCTGCCCACCCCGGCGCGGCTGCCGGACCGGCGCGACGCCGACGCCCAGCGCCGCGCCGTCGCCGAGGCGTTCGCCGGGATCGGCTGGCAGACGCCGCGCCTGCTGGAGGCGATGTTCAAGACCCCCGAGTGGTACTTCGACAGCGTCGCCCAGGTCCGCATGCCGCGCTGGAGCACGGGCCGGGTGACGCTGCTCGGCGACGCCGCGTACTCACCGTGCCTGCTGTCCGGCATGGGCTCCGGCCTGGCCGTGGTCGGCGCCTACGTCCTCGCGGGCGAGCTGGACCGCCACCCCGGCGACCCGGCCGCCGCGTTCGCCGCGTACGAGCGGATCATGCGCCCCTACGCCGAGGGTGCCCAGCAGGGCGCGGAGGGCACGAGCAGGATGATGGTGCCCCAGGGGCGGCTGCTGACCGCGTTCCTCAACCAGTACATCAGGCTGGTCCCGTATCTGCCGGGCAAGAAGATGATCGCCGACGCGGCCCGGCGCACCGCGGAGGCCGTGCGGATGCCCGAGTACGCCTGATCAACGCGCCAATCTCGGTTTCGTCAAAATTTTGCCGAGATCGATCGCGGAAACGACTCTTGACGCGCGAGCGGATCCAGCGTTGCATGCAAATACTTGCGGCCGCCGCTACGTGCCGCGACAAGGAGGACGTGTTTCCATGCAACGACCGTCCATGCGGGCGGGACGCCGGGCTGTCGGGGTGGTGGGGGCGGCCGGGCTGGTCGGCGCGCTGCTCGTCGCGCCGCTCAGCCCCGTCTCCGCCGCCACCACCGCCGGCGCCACCACGCCGTTCACCAGCCTCGAGGCCGAGGCCGGCACCCTTGCCGGAGGAGCGTCGACCGTGGCGCTCACCTCGGCGCCCACCACGCAGTACTCCAGCCCCGCCCTGGAGGCGTCCGGCCACGCGTACGTGCACCTGGCCGGCACCGGCCAGAAGGTCCAGTGGACCAACACCACCGGGCACCCGATCAGCGCGATCGTCGTGCGGGCGAGCATCCCCGACGCGCCGGGCGGGGGCGGCATCGACGCCACCCTCAACCTGTACGTCGACGGGACCTACCGCCAGGCGCTGAACCTCACGTCGCGCCAGACGTGGGTGTACGAGGGCAACAACCACTACAACGACAGCAGCGACCAGAACCCCGCCGACGGCAACCCGCGGGTGTTCTTCGACGAGGCCCGCGCCTTCGTGACCGGCACGCCGATCGCGGCGGGGGCCACGTTCGCGCTGCAGAAGGACGCGGCGAACACGGCGGCGTTCTACGACATCGACGTCGTCGACGTGGAGCAGCCGGCGCCGATCGCCCAGCCGGCGAACTCGCTGTCGATCACGTCCTGCGGCGCGGTCGCCGACAACCCGGGCGTGGACAGCACCGGGGCCATCCAGAGCTGCATCGACCAGGCGCAGGCGCAGGGCAAGGTACTGTGGATCCCGGCCGGGACCTTCTACCTGAAGGGCACGAACGGGCTGCACGCGCAGGGCATCACCATCGCCGGGGCGGGGCCCTGGTACAGCACGGTCTACCGCGCGGTACCGCTGCCCAACCCGACGCCGCTGGGGGCCGTCTTCCAGCTCACGTCGACCACGGTGAAGGACTTCCACGTCGACTCCAACGCCACCAGCCGGGCCACCGCCGACGGCGCCGGCGGCGCGATGGACACCACCGGCACGAACTGGGTCGCCGACGACATCTGGACGCAGCACACGCTGTCCGGGTTCTGGGCCTCCGGGACCGGCGGGCAGGTGCGCAACAGCCGCCTGACCACGATCTGGGCCGACGGGATCAACCTCAACAACGTGTCGCTGAACGGCACCGTCGGCAACAGCCTGTCCGCGACGAACAACTTCGTGCGGGGCACCGGCGACGACGGCATGGCGATCAACTCGGTCAACTACAACACGGACGGCAACGGCACCCGCACGTACTACACGGCGATGTCCAACGTGTCGTTCACGCACAACACGATCGTGGCCCCGTGGGGCGGCAAGGGCATCGGCATCTACGGCGGCTCCGGGCACGACGTGGAGTACAACCTCGTCTCCGACACCGCCCGGTACATCGGCCTGGGCGCGGGCCGGTTCGGCGTCAACGGCAGCGACCTGCTCGGTGCCACCGTCAACGGCAACGTCGTGGCCCGCTCCGGCGGCAACGGCTACAGCCAGGGCCAGCCGGCGCTGCAGATCGGCAACGGCGGCGACGGGCAGAACGTCGGCGCGGTGGACCGGGTGAACGTCACCAACAACACGGTCACGGACTCGCTGTACGACGGCATCGGCTTCTCGCAGTCGACCAACACCCAGCTGCAGGGCAACACGGTCACGTCGCCGTGGCGCAACGGCGTGGTGATCGCCCCGCCGTTCTACCCGGCCCCGAGCGGCTCGGCCACGATCACCGGCAACACGGTGACCGGGCTGAAGGCGGGCGCGTCGGCGTACCTCAACAACTCCGGCGGCTTCGCGGCCACCCTGAGCGGCAACAGCTGGCAGGGCGGCGGCGGCCCGGTCGAGGCCCCGTACGGCGGCACCCCCGCGGCGATCCCCGGCACGGTCCAGGCCGAGAACTACGACACCGGCGGCCAGGGCCTGGCCTACAACGTCACCTCGGTCAACGGCAGCGGCGCCGGCTACCGCGCCGACGGCGTCGACCTGGAGCCGACCTCGGACGCCGGCGGCGGCTGGAACCTCGGCTGGACGTCGGGCGGCCAGTGGTTCCGCTACACGGTGAACGTGGCCACCGCCGGCCAGTACACGGTGACCGCCCGGGTCGCCGCCCCCGCCGCGGTGACCGGCGCCTGGCACCTGGCCAACGCGTCCGGCGCCAACCTGACCGGCGCGGTGAACCTCCCGGCCACCGGCGACTGGCAGGCGTGGGCCTCGGTCACCGCGACCGTGACCCTGCCGGCCGGCCAGCAGGTGCTCACCCTCGTCGAGGACACGGGCGGCTGGAACCTCAACAGCCTGGCGTTCGCCTCCGGCGGCACCACCCCGCCCCCGTCCAACCTGGCCGCGGGCAAGCCGACCAGCGAGTCGTCGCACAACCAGACGTACGGCTCGGGCAACGTGACCGACGGCAACCAGGGCTCCTACTGGGAGAGCGCCAACAACGCGTTCCCGCAGTGGGTCCAGGTCGACCTGGGCAGCGCGCAGAAGGCCACGAAGGTGGTACTCCAGCTGCCCGCGTCGTGGGGCGCCCGCAACCAGACCCTGACCCTGAGCGGCTCCGCCGACGGCGCGAGCTTCACCACGGTCGTGTCCTCGGCGAGCTACGCCTTCAACCCGTCGTCGAACAACACCGTCACCATCACCTTCCCGGCGTCGACCCAGCGCTACTGGCGGGCGACGTTCACCGCGAACACGGGCTGGCCGGCCGGCCAGCTCTCCGAGTTGCAGGTCTGGGCGTAGATCCGCACCGAACACCGGCGCGTCGCCCGCAGCGGCGGCGCGCCGGCGTTCGGTAAGGTGGCGTCCGTGTCGGGCCCGTGCTGGACATGAGCCGCCGGCGCCCTGCTGCGCAGCGCCTCGGCCGGCGTCCGGCTGGCCGGCGCCACTCCCCCGCTGTCGGACCTGCTGGCGTTGCTGTCCGGCGACGTCAGCCGGTGACGGGCGCCGACGGGTCGGTGACCGGCGGCAGGCTCGACCACGGGAAGTTGATCCAGCGGTCCGTCCGGTGCCACACGTACTCGCACGCCACCGTCGAGTGCGGCTTCTCGTACAGCACCGCGCACCGCACCTGCGCCACCCGCCCCGCGCAGAACTCGCGGACCACCTCCAGGGTGGCGCCGGTGTCGGCGACGTCGTCGGCGATGAGGACGCGGGCGGCGGACAGCTCGCGCAGGTCCGGCACGGGGTCCAGGATGACGGGGGCCTCGAGGCGCTCGTCGACGCCGGTGTAGTACAGGACGTTCAGCATGTGGATGCTCTTGACGTCCAGCGCGTAGCTCAGCGCGCCGGCGACCAGCAGCCCGCCCCGGGCGACGCTGAGGACCAGGTCGGGGCGGAAACCGTCGTCGGCGATGGCCTGCGCGAGCTCGCGCGCGGCCGTGCCGAAGGCCTGCCAGTCGAGGATCTCCCGCTGCTGTTCCATGCTGACCGTCCCACGCCGGCTGCCCGGCTCCGCGCGGCCGGTCCGCGCAGCATATCGGTCAGCGGTGGTGGTGGACCGCTGCGGCCGGGTGCGGCGGGACCTGGTCCGCCGGAGCCTGGTCGGCCGGGGCCTCGTCGGCCGGAGCGAGTCCGGCCTGGTTGGCGTCGGCCGGGACGACGGCGGTCTCCCGGCGGCCGATCTCGGTCGAGGTCACGTGCCCGCTCAGCTGCGCGACCGGCTCGGGGCGCAGGGCGACGCCGCTCGTAGCCAGCGTGACGAGCAGCGCACCCCAGGCGAGGGTGGGGTACCGGCGACGGCGGCGGGGCCGCGGCCGGGGCCGGGGCACCACCGGCGCCGAGGTCACCGGCGTCGAGTGGCGCGGGCGGTACTCCACCGGCGCCGGGCGGGCCGGGATGGGTGAGCTGCGGGGGTACGCCGGGGCGACGTGGGTGATCGGGATGACCCGCACGTACGGTCGGACGAGGGCTGCAGGCATGGACCGACGGTAAGCCGCATCAGTCCCCGCCGATCCCTTCCGGACCGGGTGAGCAGACGAATCACCCCGTCGCTCACCCGATCCGGGCGAGATGTCACACGAACTTGAACCAGTCGAGGTCGAGCGCGTCGGCGCTGTCGCTCACCTTGGCCACCGCGGTGATCGTGGTGGTACCGGCGGGCAGGTTGCTGACGTTGAAGGAGATCTCCTTGTAGGTGCGCCAGTCACCGGTGCCCAGCAGGCCGGGGGCGGCGATGACCGGGCCGGTGGCCGAGCCCGCGTGGAACTCGAGCGTGAACGCCTGGTTGGTCGGGCGGCCCGAGGAGTAGCGGAAGGTCACCATGTTGGGGTTGCGGCCGCCGAAGTTGACGCCGTTGTACTGCAGCCAGTCGTTGTTGCCGAAGTAGCCGACCTCCACGCCGCCGCTGGCCGTGGACGTGGACACCTTCTGGGTGCCGGACTGGCTGTCGTACGACTCGGCCTCGATGGTGGCGAAGGCGTTGCGGTTGCCGGGGTTGCCGCCGGTCGGGGACGGCGTCGGCGAGGTCGGCGGGTTGGACGTCGGCGGGTTCGAGGTCGGGGGAACCGTGCCGCCGCCCCAGTTGGCGCCGCGGCCCGACAGGGTGCCGTTGACGAAGACCGAGTTCTGCAGCTCGCGCTTGAAGTTCGCCTTGATGTTGGCGTTGTCCTGGACGCGGCTGTTGCCCCAGTAGCCGTCGGTGCAGTTCGGCGAGCCGGCGGTCGCGCCCGGCGGGCAGGCGAACTGGGTGATCGCCTCCCAGTTGCTGTTGATGTAGGCGGCCGCACGCAGCACGTCGGTGTTGGCGTTGACGTAGGAGAAGTACTGGTCGTACCACGACCCGATCTTCGTCCAGTCGCCGTTGAGGGAGACGCGGTTGTTCACGTTGGTGCAGGACGCGTCGAGGTTGGCGGTGCGGTACCCCTGCGGCGTCGACTCCGAGATCATGGCCGGCTTGTTGTGCGCGCGGGCGAAGGTCAGGGAGCGGTCGTAGAGCGACTTCGGGCTGGCCGTGGTCGGGGTGTCACACGCCCACTGGTACTGCCGGAAGTTCGCGTCCCAGTAGAAGGTGCTCATGCCGATCCAGTCGACGACGTCGTCGCCCGGGTACCAGTCGGTGAGGTGGCTGGGGTTGCTGAAGTCGAACTTGTACTGCGCGTCGCCGTCCTTCGGGTAGGTAGCGCTCTGCCACACGGTGGCCACGTTGGTGGCCCCGAGGGCGTCGATGCGCTGCTTCACCACACGGAAGGCCTGCTTGTAGAAGTCGGTGTTGTAGCAGTTCCACGGCCCGTCGAACTCGTAGCCGACCCGCAGGTAGATGGCCCGGTTGGTGTTCTTCAGGTACGTGATGAGGTTGTCGAGGTTCTGCCGGTACTGCTGCCCCAGCGCGCCCGCGATGTCGGCGTCCTGGCGGCCGATGATGGCCCGCAGCGGCTGGTTGTTGCAGCCGGGGTTGTCGGCCAGGTACAGCCCGACGGCGAGCGCCGCGCCGGGGTACTCCGACAGCGTCTGGTCGAAGTTGAAGACGTTGCCGTTGAGGTTGCACGTCGCGGTGAGGCCGTTGCACGCGTTGGGGGAGATGTTGGTGTACAGCGTGACGCCGCCCGGCCGCGGGAAGCTCGCGTCGACGTCGAGGACCTGCTGCTTGAGCGCGGTCAGGTCGGGCGTGGTCTGCCCGGCGAGGAACAGGACCTTGCCGTTGGCGGGGAGGTTGCGCCCGGCGACGGCGGCGGCGGGCAGGGCGTTGATGATCGGCAGGGTGACGGCGGCCGCGATGGCCAAGCCGGCGCCGAGCAGCACTCTCGTACGGAACATGGGGCTCCTTTTGCGGGGGTGTCCGGGCCTCAGGCGGTTGCGAGGCGCCAGTTCTGGTTGGACTGCGGGCCGGTGCCGCACGTCCAGATCTGCAGCCGGGTGCCGTTGGCGGTGCCCCAGCCGTTCGCGTCGAGGCACTTGCCCGACTGCGGGTTGACGATGGTGCCGTTGGCCTGCACGGTCCAGCGCTGCGCGCCGTTGCCCAGGCACGTCCACAGCTGCACCTTGGTGCCGTCGGCGGTGCCGCTGCCGGTCACGTCCAGGCACTTGCCCGACTGCGGGTTGACCCAGGCGTCCCCGTTGCGCCGCCAGGTCTGCGCCCCGTTGCCCAGGCAGTCCCACAGCTGCACGACGCTGCCGTCGGCGGTGGCCCCGCCAGAGATGTCGACGCAGCGGTTCGATCCGACGCCGATGATCCGGTTGTTGGTCTGCGTTGCCGTACACCCCGTCACAAACCCTCGATCCGTCAGACCTTGGCAGAACGAGGCCTTCGCGGCGGGGTACTGCGACAGCCGCCCGTCCACGAACCACGTCGAGTTCACCGGGAAGTCGAACGTGCCGTCCTGCACCCCGTCCCAGCCGTAGCGGAAGTCGAGGTCGATGTAGACGGCGGCCTTGATGACGTTGCTCAGGTCGTACGTGCCCGAAAGGTTGGGGATCGGGCCCTTGTAGTTCATGAGGCCGAAGTACCGCTTGACCCAGGTGTCGCCGCGGGTCGCCTCGAGGCCGCTGGTGTCCGAGCCGTTGTCGGTGAAGTTCATCATCCCGGACTCCGACACGATCATCGGCTTGCCGTGGTCCTTGGCGAACTTCATCATCTTCAGCACGTTGCCGTCGTAGTCCCAGTTCTGCCAGACGGCGGCCTGGTTGCCGTTGCTGTCGGTGCCGAGGTACGCGTTGCGGCACTGCAGGGTGCCGGTGTCGTAGTTCTGCGGCGGCGTCCCGTTGTACAGGTAGCCGTTGTCGTAGATCGGCATGCACAGCTCGTGCGCGAAGATCGACACGCCGACCCAGTCGGTGACGGCGTCGCCCGGGTACATCGCCTCGAACTCCCCGCGCACCGGGTGGAACACGTAGGTCACGTTGTCCTGGTGCTTGGCCCCGTCGATGAGCTGACGGATCTTCGCGAAGGCGCCCTTGTACGACGAGCAGCTCGCGTCCGTGCAGTGGTAGAACGACGACACCTCGTAGTCGAGGCGCAGGAAGAGCTTCGCGCTGGGGTACTGGTTGATGAACGCGATGAGCTGGTTGAACTGCGCCGCGTACTGCCCGGCGGCGAGCTCAGCGGTGACCTGGCGGGAACGGGCGGCCTTGGCCTGCTCGTCGCCGCCGGTGAACCCGGGCGGGTTGTCCTTCCAGGACACGCCGATCTGGACCATCTTGCCCTGCTGGGCAAGGTAGGTCGCGTAGTCCTTGTGCCCCTGGTTGACCCAGGTGCCGGACTTCACTTCGTAGTAGACGGAGCCGCCGCTGGGTGCGGCGGCGAAGGATGTGTAGTCGTCCCATGCCGCCTTCGTGGACTGTCCCACGAACAGCAGCCGGCCACTCCCCGGCACGAACGTCGAGGCGGTGGCGGCCGCCGGCGCCGCTACGGTGAGCGACGCGAACATGAGCACGACGACGAGGAGGCGTCGCATCATGCGGGTAAGGTACGAACCCTTCGCCGGGTATCGAAGCCTTTTCGAAAGCCCCGTGTAAATTTCGCCCCCGGCGCCCCGGCGGGCGTGACCGCGGCGCAACGGCCTGGGCGGTCGCGGCCGGCGCCACGGTTTCCCCGGCTGTGCCGCCTGGCCTAGCATCGAGCCATGCCGGGCAAGCCCACCCAAACCCATCTCCTCCTGGGAGCCGCGGCCGCGGGCCTGACGCATGCGGGGTTCAGCCTCTACTGGGCACTCGGCGGTCGCTGGCTGTTACCGACGGTCGGCCAGTGGGCGGTGAACGGCGCGCGGGAAGCGCCGGTGGCCGCCGGCCTGTTGCTGGTCGCCGTCGCCGCGGTGAAGTGCGCGGTCGTGATCATTCCCCTGGTGGGGCCGCTCCCCCGCCCGGGCCTGTGGCGGGCCTTCGCATGGCTGGCCGCCGTCGTGCTCACCGGATATGGGGCCTTGAACACCATCGTGGCCTGGCTCGTGCTGGGTGGTGCCGTGCGGCCCGAGGGTGGCTTCGACCGGCAGGCGATGATCGGCCACGCGTACCTGTGGGACCCGCTGTTCCTCGTGTGGGGCATCCTCCTCGGCGCCGGCCTGTTCATCGGCGGCCGCGACAGGCGGAACCGCGCGGCCGAGCCCATCGGCGAGGTGGCGCTGCGGCCGGTCGACGACTCCGACCTGGATGCCCTGTTCGAACAGATGCGCGATCCCGAGTCGGTCCGGATGGCCGCCTTCGTCGCCAGGAATCCCGACGACCGCCCGGCCTTCGATGCCCACATGGCAAAGATCAGGGCGTCGCCCGAGGTGACCATCCGCGCGGTGACCGTCGACGGGCGGCTCGCCGGCACTGTCGGCAGCTTCGCCGTCGACGGCGAAACCGAGGTCACGTACTGGATCGACAGGTCATGCTGGGGCCGGGGCATCGCCGGCCGGGCGCTCGCCCTGCTGCTGGAGTCGGTTCGCGTGCGACCGCTGTTCGCCCGCGCCGCGACCGACAACATGCGGTCGCTCAGGGTGCTGCAGCGGGCAGGGTTCGCGATCATCGGCACGGAGGTTGCGTTCGCCGCGGCGCGAAATGCGGAGATCGAGGAGACGATCCTGCGCCTCGACGGCAGTTCCGGGCGCCCGCCGGCACCGGACGCCGGCCACGAAGCGTGACACCCTCGGATCGGCGGCACCAAAACCGTCGGCAATCATCAATACTGTGCCGATGTGGAGGTGGTGGGGCGTCCAGGTGGCGGCCGTCCTCGCGCTCGGCCTCGTCACGGGGTTCTTTCCGGGCAGCTCGACCCGGGTGACCATCGAGCGCTGCCACGTGAGCGCCGGCGACTACACGCCGGACGTGGTCTGGTGCACGGCGCACTGGAAGACCGCGGGGTTCACGGTCACCGGCCAGGTCCACGGGGTCGACATGTCCCCGGGACCGATCTGGCACGGGATCGGCTACCAGGACAACTGGTACGTCTCCGAGCCGCCGGACTCCCTCCGCCATCTCCCGGCGGTCGCGGTGCCAGGCGACGCGGCCGTCTACCCGGCGCTGGTCTGGCCGACCCGGGTCCTGTTCGGCCTCGCGGTGGCGATCCTGCTCATCGGGCTGGCGAGCCGCGCGCGGTACCTGTGGCACCTGCGAAACGCGCCCCCGCGCGAGAGCATCACCCTGCGGAAAACCGCCGGGCCCGAGTGACGTCGGAACCCTGACGCTCGGGCGGCAGCGCACGGTCGCCGTCGGGGGTCGACGCCCTGAAGGACAACGGCGCGCGGACGGAACCCCGAAGCGTCGCCTCGGGCGACCGGGGGATATCCCCCGGTCGCGTTCGGGGGGTGGTCGGATGGTTACCGGCGGGCGGTTCGCCGAGGCTGATGGACATCCATCGTCATCGTGGCGGCCGGTTGGGCACCGTCCGCTCGTTTCTCTGTCTGGAGCCTCCGATGAACGTGCTCACGAGGTTTGTCCACGCGGTGCGTGGGTGGCACCGGCCGCTGGTGTTCCACGCGGCGCTCATGTTCGGGCTGGCGGTCTTCTCCGCGGTGGGAGTGTTCGCCGATGATCGGTCGTTGCTGGGCGAGCCCGTGTGGATGAAGCCGATGAAGTTCGGCGTGGCCATGGGCGTCTACAGCCTGACGTTGGCGTGGCTGCTCACGCGGCTGGCGAAAGGGCGGCGTGTCGGGTGGTGGTTCGGGACCGTGTTCGCGGTCGCCGGGGTGCTCGACGTCGGGGTGGTGGCGTGGGCCGCGGCCGACGGGACGTTCAGCCACTTCAACAAGGACACCGATGGCGTGGCCCCGATCGTGCAGAAGGTGTTTGCCTTCGGCATCCCGCCGTTGATGCTGGCCACGCTGGTGATCGTGATTCTGGTGCTGATCCAGCGGACCGGCGACCGCGCCCTCACCCGCGCCCTGCGCGCCGGGCTCGGGCTCGCGTTCGCCAGCATGGTCGTGGCGCTCTGGCTCAGCATCTCCGCCGGGTCGGCGCCGCGTACGGAGATCGACGCGAACGGGCACGCGGTGCCCCTGCTCGGCGCGCACGGCATCGGCGACCCGGACGGGCACGGCATGTTCCTGACGAACTGGAGCACGACCGGCGGCGATCTGCGCGTGCCGCACTTCGTCGGTCTGCACGCCATCCAGGTACTGCTGGCGGTCACCGCGATCCTGAACGTGCTCGCGACCCGGCGCGCGTGGCTGCGCGCCGAGCGGGTCCGTGCCCGCCTGGTCGGGGCCGCCGTGTTCGGCTACGCCGGCGTGTTCACCGTGCTGACCTGGCAGGCCAAGCGAGGCCAGTCCGTGCTGCACCCCGACGCGCCGGCCCTGGTCGCGTTCGGCGCGGTCGCGGTGCTCACCCTGGTGGGAGCGGCCACGGCGGTCGCGGCGGCCCGCAGACAGACCGTGGAGCTCGCCGCCGCGAATGCCTGAGGTTCGGCCACTTCTACGATCAGCGCGTGGCCGAGATGTTGATGCTGATGTTCAGCTACTTCGAGCATGACTGGGACGAGAGCATTGAGGGCGCCGCGGAGTCCGATGCGGAGCTGATGCGTCGCGTCACCGAAGGTGAGTGGATGCCGTACGCCGGCGACGAGCCCGATCCGCAGGACATCGCGACGATCGAACAGCTCGCGGCCCGGGCGCGCGAGTCGATCGACGAATGGGATGTGCCGGAGGACGTCGTACGCATCCCCATCGAGAAGCTGCGGGCCCTCATCGCGGCCGGCGGCTGGACGTTCGTCGCCGGTGAGTTCATGGAGTTCGAGGGTCACCACAACGACACCGAGTACATCGTGAAGCTCACCCGCGCGGCGTCCAGCTGACGTTTCGGCCCAGGTACGCGGCGAGGTGATCGGCGGCGCTCGCCTCCGCGGGGACCGGCTGGGCGGGAGCGAACGAGCCGCCAGGTGTTCGCGGCAGCGCTCGGTAGATCTCGTGGACCGCGGGGAGGGTCCTCGCGGCGACGTCGGGGGCGAGGTCCGTGGGCCGGCCGGTCGCTTTGGCCAGGTCCCAGCCGTGGACAAGCATCTCGATGACGACCTGCTCGACGAGCCGCCACCCCGGGGCCGGCCCGTACCGCTGCACCAGCATGCCGGGCCGGTCGAAGGCGGTCAGCGCGGCTTGGGCTGACGCACGAAAGGCGGCCACGTGGTCGTCGCCGAGGTGGTCGGCGGTGAAGTCGGTCCGGGGGTTGCCGTCGGCCAGGCTGGTCCACATCAGATTCTCGTAGACCAGATGGTTGAGCAGGGTGCGCACGCTCCAGCCGGCGCAGGGCGTGGGGTCGTCGAAACGGTCGGCGGTGACGGTGGCCACGATCTCGGCCACCTCGGCCACGACCCGGGCGTACGCACGCGAAACCTCTTCCGGGCCGGACCGGGCGGCGCCCCCGAGGACGGCAGAGATCTCCGCGGCGCGGGCGCCCGGCGCGGGGTTGGCGCGCAGCGCGGTCATGAGCCACTGCCCCGCCGCGGCCAGGCTCGGTCGCACGGGCCAGCCGTTGATGACGCACAGGAGCTGCCAGTACCGTTCGGCGCGCGGGTCAGCGGCGATCTCCAGCTGCTCGAGCAGCTGGCTCCGCGCGTCCTCGCCGTCGCCGCCCGGTCGCAGGTCGCCGCCTTCCTGCATCGGCAGCCAGACACCGACGACATCGGCCACGACCGGGTCGGCCGCCGGCGAGTCCGCGGGAACGCCGGCGTCGATCGCCTCGGTGACCCGCCGCACCCAGAAGTCGGTCACCTGCTGGACCGCCCGCACGTCGTGTTCGTCGTACGGGCCGGGGGCGTGCCGCGCGGCGTACTCGCCCATTCTGCGCATCGCGGCGCGCAACTGCGGATCGCCGAGCATGTCGGCCAGTTCGATCCACGCGTCGACCTGCTCGTTGGTGGGTTCGTCGGGCAGATCCGGAGTGGCGGCCATCAGGCCCTCCCGGTACCCCGAGGCGTCGAGGTCGCCCAGCACGTCGGATACGAACTGGTGAATGATCGCGTTGCGCTGCGCTGCGGACAGCCGCGCCAGCTTGGTCATGACAGCAAGCTCCTCGGTTGTGGAATTGCGGGTGGCGACCGAACGCAGTACCGCGCACTGCACCCGCAGCGTGCGCATCTGCACCTCCAACGCATCCGCGTGCAGTGCGGCCACGTCGGCGATGCCGTGCCGGCCGTCGAGGACGTCACGTATCGCGGCCATGCCCAACCCGAGATCGCGCAGGGTCCGGGCGAGTTCGAGGCGGGCCACCGCTCGTGCGTCATAGCGCCGGTAGCCGGCCGCGCTGCGACCGGTCGGCGGCACGACGCCGACGTCGGACCAGTGACGGATCAGCTTCACCGACAGACCGGTCCGCTCCGCCAGCTCACCGATACTCAACAGGACGGCGTCATCGTCGGGCACGTCGCCAACCATCGGGTCTCCCACACTGGGAGAGTCAACCCCATTCGCCCCTCCTTCAGGCGAGCCGCGCAAAACCTGTTGGCGTACCACGGCGACCGGTGCTAGTTTTCCGGAGGCCGTGCGAGAGACCGAGGAGGTGGTACCCGTGAACGATTCGACATGGGTGCTCCCCTCAGGGGTCACGGCCGGGCGATAGGTCGTCCGGGAGCGCCGTTCGCGAGCACTCCCGAAAGGCACGACCATGCAATTCACTTCCGAACAGCGCCTCGACGACGGCGTCCTCGAGCGCGAGTTCACCCTCGGCGAGATCCCCGGCATCCTGTGGACGCCCGCATCCGCCTCCGTGTCCGCACCGGCCCCGCTGATCCTGCTCGGCCACCCCGGCGGACTGCAGAGGATGTACCCCCGGCTGGCGGCCCGGGCCCGGCACGCTGCGGCAGAGGGCTACGCCGCGGCCACCATCGAGCTCCCCGGGAGCGGTGACCGGCCCCGTTCCGCCGTCGCCGACGAGGCCCGCGCCGACCTGCGCCGGGCGCTGGAGGCCGGCGAGCCGGTCAGCGACGACATCGTCGACCGGCTCGTCCTGCCGCTTGTCGAAACGGCGGTCCCGGAATGGCGGGCCACTCTGGACGCCGTCCTGGCGCTGCCCGAGATCGGCGGCCCGGTCGGGTTCGCGGGAGGGGTGATCGCCATCGGCGTCCGGCTGGCGGTGGTCGAGCCGCGCATCTCGGCCGCCGCGCTGTTCGCCGGGAGTTTCGTGCCCCGCACCATGTTCGAGGAGGCCCGGCAGGTCACCATTCCGCTGCTGGTCCTGCTGCAGTGGGACGACGAGGGAAACGACCGGCAGATGGCCCTGGACCTGTTCGACGCCTTCGGCTCCAAGGAGAAGACGCTGCACGCCAACATGGGCGGGCACACCGGCGTACCGCGGTACGAGGGGGACGACGGGAACCGGTTCTTCGACCGGCATCTGAAGTAGGGCCGGGCCGTCAGGCGGGCGGCAGCCGATAGGAGCTGCCGCCCAGGCTGACGCACAACCGCCCCGATCGCGGCGGTACCGGCCATCGGCGGTACCGCCCGGTCGGGGGCGGGCAGGTTCGGCCGATGTTCAGTCGGGGTCGCCCGGCTGCCATTCCTCCAGGCTGAGCATCAGCTCGGTGCACGAGGACACCTCCGGGCAGGTGCTCTCGTGGGCGATGTTCCGGTCGTCGGCGTTCAGGGTCATCCGGTACTTGGGCGGGTAGACCAGGCTGACGCAGGTTGGAATCCCGCTGCAGCGATTCTGCCCGGGCAGAGCGCCGACCTGCTGGAACTGCCCGGAGAGGGCACTGAGCGCCGCCGGCCCCTGCACGTTCGGCGCGATGTAGAAGCGCGTCCAGTACGGCTTGCCGGAGGAATACTTGTCCTCCAGCGTGTCCGTCACCCGCCACCCCTCCGGCAGCGTGATCTTGTCGAGGGCCGCGTACGCGGCGTCGGTGCGCTGCGCGGCGGGCCGGTACGAGAAGTACCAGTAGCCCCCGCCGATGAGGACGAGGGCCACAACGACTCCGGCCACGATGAACCACTGGTCTCGGGTTTTGATGGCGCGCTCCACGACGTCGAACGGTCTCCGGCGCACGCAGTATCCCGCATCGATCCTTCGCCGTGGGGGCGCCCGCGACGCTGGAGCTAGACTGGAGAGTGGCTCTCACACATCAGGAAGTCTTCGAGCGGTACATGTACGCCGGCGCGATCACCCGGAACCCGGACGCGATCGCCGCGATGTTCACCGAGGACGGCGTGTACGACTCGCCGCTGGCTCCCGACGGTCATCCGCTGCGGCATCTGGTGGGCCGCGACGCGATCCGGACCGGAACCAGCCTGTATCACCAGCAGCCGGCCTATCAGGCCACGATGAACCTCGAACGGTCCGCGTACGTCCTGCACGACACCGCGGATCCCGACGTGTTCATCGCCGAGATCGACGTCGCCTTCGACGAAGCCGGCGGGCGGCGCACGACGATGTCGCTCCTGCAGATCTTTCGCCTCCGCGACGGGCAGATCGCCAAGCTTCGTGACTACTTCTCGGAGTTGCCGTCCGAGCTGATCCCGTAAGGGGCGGCACACATCCGGCTCAACCGAAGGTGGAGCGCCGTGGTGTCGGTGTCAGCATCGGCGCCACGGCGGTGAGGTCCACGACCGGGACGGACGGTGCGACGAGGTTCACCGCGGCGCTGAGCGCCGCGGGGTCCACCTTGAACCCGTTGGTGGTACGGCTGGCCGCCGCCACGTCGGCCGGAACGTGCCAGATCATCTGCACCAGGTTGGCAGGGATGCGCGCCGGCAGCGGGGCCGGCCCGTCATGACCCTGCAGGCCGACCAAGGTCTCGGTGAACAGGAGGATGCGCACGCGGTACAGGTAGACCGCCGAGATGTCCGACCACGCCACGAAGTCGGTCATCGCCCGGTACACCGGCGGCCGTCCACCGAACGTTATTCCCTGCCGATCGACCCGAAGCCCGATCTTGCCGGTGAGCGCGGCGTGGCCGTAGAGCGCGAGAAGGGTGGCGGATGCGGCGTAGCAACCGGCGCCGACGACCAGCCCCAGGTCGTCGGAGCCGTCCAGCACCAGCGCGGCGGTGCCCGCGATCAGACCGGCCACCACCAGTCCCCATACCGTCGAGCTCACGCGGTACCGGGCCTGGAAAGGCGCTGCCGACTCGTCGATCATGCGCGCATCATGCCCGCCGCCGGTCACCCGGGCAATCCTCCCGACGCATGCCGGCCCGAAGCCTGCGCGTGCCAGCCCGAAGCCGGCGCGTGCCAGCCCGAAGCCGGCGCGTGCCAGCCCGAAGCCGGCGCGTGCCAGCCCGAAGCCGGCGCGTGCCAGCCCGAAGCCGGCGCGTGCCAGCCCGAAGCCGGCGCGTGCCGACCCGAAGCCGGCGCGTGCCGACCCGAAGCCGGCGCGTGCCGACCCGAAGCCGGCGCGTGCCGACCCGAAGCCGGCGCGTGCCGACCCGAAGCCGGCGCGTGCTCAGGGAACGAGGCGCTCGATCCGGGCCAGGACCGCGCCGGCGCCGTCCTCCTCCGCCAGCCGGGCGGCCAGCGAAGTGGCCCCGGCCAGGTGCTCCGGGCGCTCCACGGCGGCCCGGATCGCCGCCGCGAGCCGCTCCACGGTCAGCTCCTGGAGCGCCACGGGCGAAGGGCCCACCCCGAGCGCCTCGACGCGCTCGCCCCAGAACGGCTGGTCGGCGAGCATCGGCACGACGACCGTCGGGCGCCCGGCCCGCAGCCCCGCGCCCGTGGTCCCCGCCCCGCCGTGGTGCACGACCTCGGCGTAGACGGTCTGGGCGCGCTCGAGCTGCCGGCGGCCCGCCGTGCGGTTGTCCACGCCCGGGACGGACGCGGAGCCGGTGCGGCTGCGGCCGGGGGGCCCGCCGCGCACCCCTGCGGGCGGGTCCCCCGAGTCAGCGGGCGGTCAGGGCTGCGCCTTGTAGGTCGCGGCCGAGAAGTCCGCCGGGAGCCCGCCGCCGGTCATGTCCTGCGCCCACAGGCCGAAGAAGGCGCCGGTGAAGCCCCACGTGCGGGCCGTGTCGCCGTCGAAATCGCGGGCGTACTCGTCGGAGAGGATGCTCGCGTCGAACGGGCCCCACTCGGCCTCGCCGCAGGAGGCGCGCAGCGTGCCGCCGTCGAGGTCCAGCCGCAGCCGCACCGGCCCCGCGACCGGTACCGCCGGGCCGTGCATCGTCAGGCGGCCGCGGTCGCTGGACAACACGTCGACGAAGGCGCCGGCGCGCTCGTCGAAGCCGACCCGCAGGAAGTACCAGTTGCGGCTGTTGTAGTACGCCGTGATGCCCGCCATGTGCTGGAAGTGGGCCGGGCGGAACTCGACCGTCGCCTCGAACGTGGCCCGGGCGTGCTGGACCCGGCGCCCGACAAGGCTCTCCCCGGCCAGGGCGCCCGGGGAGCGGCCGCCGCGGACGCGCAGGTGGCCGGGGCGGGCCCGGGTGGACAGCCAGTCCTCGTGCGCCGGGCGGCGCAGGGTGCTCCACTGCGGGCCGAGGCGGTCCGTGGCGAAGTCGTCGGTCTCGGGCTCGTCCGGCCACGGGTGGGCCGGCAGGGCCGGGGCCGGTACCTCGTCGTGGGGCACGCCGCCGTCGATGCGCGGCCAGCCGTCCCCGGTCCAGGTGACCCGCTGGATGGCGGTCTCCCGGCCGAGCACGCAGCGGCCGCGGGGGCTCAGCGGGCGGCCGGTCAGGTGGGCGAAGTACCACTCCCCCGCCGGGGTGTCGACCAGGCTGCCGTGGCCGGCCTTCTGCAGGGCGAGGTCCGGCCGGTGCACCGAGGTGATGAGCGGGCTGCCCGGGTCGGTCTCGTAGGGGCCGAGGACGCCGCGGGAGCGGGCCACCGTCGCCTGGTGGAACCACTCCGTGCCGCCCTCGGCGGTGACCAGGTAGTACCAGCCGTCGCGGCGGTACAGGTGCGGGCCCTCGGTCATCCCGGCCGCCGTGCCGGTGTAGATGGTGACCGGCTCGCCGACCAGGCGGCGGGCCGCCCGGTCGTACTCCTGCGCGATGATGCCGTTGGCCCACGGGTTGCCCGGGCGCCAGTCGGTGCGGTTGGACAGCAGCCAGCTGCGCCCGTCGCCGCCGTCCGCGGTGTCGTGGAACAGCGACGGGTCGAAGCCCTGGGCGTGCAGCGGGACCGGGTCGGACCACGGGCCCTCGATGGAGGGGGCGGTGACGAGGTAGTTCGGGGTGTCCCAGAAGCCGGAGTAGGACTTCACGTCGGTGTAGACGAGGTGGAACAGGCCGTCGGCGTAGGACAGGCAGGGGGCCCAGATGCCGCCGGAGTCCGGGTTGCCGGTCATGTCGAGCAGCCGGGTGCTGTCCAGGGCCCCGCCGATGGGACGCCAGTGGACGAGGTCGCGGGAGTGGTGCAGGCGCACGCCGGGGTACCACTCGAAGGTCGAGGTGGCGAGGTAGTAGTCGTCCCCGACCCGCAGGATCGACGGGTCCGGGTGAAAGCCCGGCAGCACCGGGTTCACAATGTTCAATGAGGTTCCCATCTACTTGCCGAACCCGGCGGCGAGTCCGCTGAGCAGGTGACGGCGGCCGAACAGGTACAGCGCCAGCACCGGCACGGCCGAGAGCACGACCGCGGCCATGAGGCCGGGCACGTTCGTCCCGTACTGGTTCTGGAAGTTCCACAGGCCCAGCGGCAGGACCCGTTGCTCCTCGCTCTGGGTGAGCACGAGCGGGAAGAGGAAACCGTTCCAGGCGCCGAGGCCGACGAAGATGCCGACGCTGGTGAGCCCGGGCCGGGCCAGCGGCAGCACCAGGCGGCCGAAGATGCGCCCGGAGGTGGCGCCGTCGACCGCCATCGCCTCGTAGAGCTCGTTCGGGATGTCGCGCAGGGAACTGGTCAGCACGACGATCGCGATCGGCAGCGAGAAGGCCGCGGTCGGCAGGATGATCGCCAGCAGCGTGTCGTACAGGTGCAGGCGGGTGATGATGAGGTAGATCGGCACGATGACCGCCTGGGCGGGCACCGCCAGGCCGAGCAGGAACACGTTGAACGCGGTGCGGATGGTCCGGCTCGGGTTGCGCACGATGGCGTAGGCGGCCGGCAGCGCGATGACCAGCACCAGGGCGACGGTGCCGAGCGCCACCGCGATGCTGTTGAACAGGAACGTGGCGAAGCCCAGGTCGAAGAGCTGGGCGTAGTTGTCGAAGGTCAGGTTGCGGGGCAGGTCGAGCGGGCCCGCGTCGATGTAGGAGTCCTGGGTGCGGAAGCCGGTGACGACGATGTAGTAGATCGGCACGGCGACGATGACCAGCCAGATGGCGGCGGCCACGCCGGCCGGGACGTTCCAGCGCCGCCGCTGGCGGACCACGACGGGGGCCGGCGTCTTGTGCGAAGCCGGCCTCGACAAGGTCTGGATGCTCACGCGCCCTCCCGGTCGCTGGTCATCCGGTGGTAGCCGGTGGAGCGGACGACGATCACGGACAGGGTGGTGCCGACGAGGACGAGCAGCACCGCGAGGGCGCTGGCGTAGCCCATGTCGAAGCCGACGAAGCCCTTGATGTACATGTGCAGCGGCAGCACGCGGGTCGCGGTGCCGGGGCCGCCGTTCGTCGTCAGCAGGATCATCTCGAAGTAGGTCAGCGAGCCGACCAGCATGAGCACGGAGGAGGCGACGATCGTGTTGCGAAGCTGCGGCAGCGTGATCGCGAAGAACTGCCGGACCCCCGTCGCGCCGTCCAGCGCCGCCGCCTCGTACAGCGACCGCGGGATCTGCCGGGTCGCCGACTGGTACAGCAGGGTGTGGAAGGGCACGAACTGCCACGCGATGATGAACGCGATGACGTACAGCGCCTTGTCCGGGTCGCCGAGGAAGTTCCCGTCGGCGGCCCCCAGGTACTTGCCGTAGTCGGCGGCGAGGCCGAAGTTCGGGTCGAGCAGGGCCACGAACGTGACCGCGATCGCCGCGGTGGACAGCAGCAGCGGCAGGAAGAACAGGCTGGACAGCACCGCCCGGCTGCGCTGCGGCCCGGCCGCCCACACCCCGATGAGCAGGGCGAGGGGCGTCTGCACGAGCCACGACACCACGGTCAGGATCAGCGTCTTGCCGGCCCCGCCGAACAGCTCGGTGTCGTCGCCCAGCGAGGTCCAGTTCGACAGCCCGATCCACTGCGGGTCGCCGAGGCCGTTCCACTTGGTGAAGCTGAGGTAGACGACCGCGAGGATCGGCAGGATCCCGAACGCGACGAAGAAGACGACCGCCGGCGCGGCCCAGATGACTCCGGGTCGCGCCGCCGCTTTCGATGTCGTCATTTCGCCTTGGCCATGTTGGCCGCGAACTGGTCGGGCGTGATGGTGCCCAGGAAGAGCTTCTGCAGGTTGGTCAGCAGCTCGGTGCTCACCGACGGGCTGAGCGCCTGGTCCCAGGACTGGGTGAAGCTCGGCGCGTCGGCCACCAGGTTGTAGGTGAAGGTGGTGAACTCGGCGTTCGGCTTGCCCTTGAGCACGTCGGCCGCGCCCTTGACCGCGGGCACCTGGCCGGCGTCGATGAGGCCGCTGATGTAGCCGTCGGAGGCGAGGGACTTGACCAGGAAGTCGGCGGCCACGTCCTTGTTCTTGGAGGCGGCGTTGACCGAGTAGTAGTTGCTCGGGTTGCCCACGATCGCCTTCGGGTCGCCGGCGCCGCCCTCGTAGGACGGGAACGCCACGTAGCCGAGCTTGCCGTCGGTGATGAAGGCCGCGTTGGCCTCCTTCTGCACCGAGAAGTCCCAGGTGCCCATGAGGTGCATGGCGGCCTTGCCGGTGGCCAGCAGCTTCGAGGCGCCCTGGTTGTCGTAGTTCACCGAGGCGAAGTTGGAGCCGAAGGCGCCCTTCTTGGCCAGGGCCTGGATCTCGGTGAGGGCCTTGACGACGGCCGGGTCGGTCCAGGCGCCGTCCAGCTCGCGCGCGATGTTCTTGAACTTGTCGGCGCCGCCGATGCGGTCCAGCAGGTACTCCAGCCACATCAGCTCGGTCCAGCCCTGCGAGCCGGCCAGCGCGATGGGGGTGATGTTCTTGGACTTGAAGGTGTCGACGAGCGCGAGCAGGTCGGCGAAGGTCTTCGGCGGCTGCACGCCGGCGGCGGAGAAGACCTCCTTGTTGTAGAACAGCACGACCGGCAGCACGCCGAGCATGGGCAGGCCGTACTGCTTGCCGTCGACCTGGCCGACCTGCATGACGCTGGGCAGGAACTTGTCCTTGAGCTCCGGGTTCTTGGCGAGCGTGTCGTCGAGCGGCTGGACCTGGCCGGCCTTGACGAACTGGGCGAGGTTGCCGCCGCCCCAGTTGAAGAACACGTCGGGGGCCTGGGGGGAGCCCATCGCGACCTGCAGCTTCTGCTTGTAGGCGTCGTTGACGTAGGTGACGAGCTTGACCTTGTTGCCGCTGGACTTGTTGTAGTCGTCGATGCTCTTGGTCGCGATCGGGTTGACCGCGGCGTCCTGCAGTGCCCAGACCTGCACGTCGGCGCCGCCCTTGCCACCGGACTCGGTGCCGGGGCCGGCGCTGCCGCAGGCGGCGGCGAGCAACACGGCGGAGGTGGTGAGTATCCCGGCGATGACCCGGCGAAGCTGCGCAGTTTTGCGCATGCGCCGTACCGTCCTTCCATGCTGAGGGTTCCGAAATCGCGCCCTGACTTTCGGGAAACATTTCGGAGTGGGGGGTGTGGGGTGTACGGTGCCGATCACAAGGCACCCCCCGCCACGCGGGCAACCGTTTTCGAAAAACACAGGTGACGTCATGACGCTGGACGGCCGGCCCACGATGGCCGAGATCGCCCGGGAGGCGCGCGTCGCGGTCTCCACGGTTTCGAAGGTCCTCAACGGCCACACGGACGTTTCGGCAAAGACCCGCCAGACGGTCGAACGGCTGCTGGCCGAGCGCGGCTACCAGCGGCCCCGCGCGGCCAAGAACGGCCGGCGGCGCCGCACCGATCTCGTGGACCTCGTCATCAACGAGCTGGACAGCGTCTGGGGCCTGTCCATCCTCACCGGCGTCGAGGAGGTCGTGGAGGAGGCCGGGCTCGGGCTGGTCGTCTCAGCGGTGCACAACCGGCAGTCGCTGACCCGCCGCTGGGTGGAGTCGCTGCTGGCCCGCGGCTCCGAGGGGGCCATCCTGGTGCTGTCGGAGCTGGCCGAGCGCCAGCACGAGGACCTTCGGCGGCGCAACCTGCCCTTCGTCATCATCGACGCGGTCAACCAGCCGCCGCCCGGCACCCCGTCGATCGGCGCGACGAACTTCGCCGGCGGGTACGCGGCGGCCGAGCACCTGGCCGGGCTCGGGCACCGGCGCATCGCCGCGATCGGCGGGCCCGAGCAGTTCCAGTGCACCCGCGCGCGCATCGCCGGCTACCGGGCGGCCCTGGAGTCGGCCGGGCTTCCGGCGGATCGCAGACTGGTGCGGTACGGCAACTTCCACCACGACGGCGGCCTGCGCGCCGCCGAGGAGCTGCTCGCCCTGCCCGACCCGCCGACCGCGGTCTTCGCCGGCAGCGACCAGCAGGCCACCGGCGTCTACGAGGCGGTCCGCCGGGCCGGGCTGACCATCCCGGGCGACGTCAGCGTGGTCGGCTTCGACGACCTGAACTTCGCCCAGTGGACCGCGCCCGCGCTGACCACGGTGCGCCAGCCGCTGCACGAGATGGGCGTCGCCGCGGCCCGCACCCTGCTGCGGATCGTCAACGGCGAGCGGATCGAGTCGCCCCGCATCGAGCTGGCCACCGAGCTCGTCGAGCGGGAGAGCACCGCGCCGCCGCGCGCCTGAGCGATTCACCCGCGAATTTGGTTGTCTTCGGCGCAGAATCGTGTTCGGGCTGCTCTTCAGCTTCCCCTCAGCTTTTGTCTGCGACCTTGAGCGACTCGAAGTCGGGTGAGGCGCACGGGGAGGGATCGGATGGGCGAAACGGACAGCACTGGCATGTCGGACGCGCCGGCCGGAGGACGCGGGCGGCGCGCCGCCCTGCTGCTGGTCGGGGTCGCCATCGTCGTCTGGTCCGCGATGCACCTGTCCGCGCTCGGCGCCTCCTGGACGCAGGCCTGGCACCTGATCGCCAACCTGGGCTGGCGCTGGCCGATCTTCCTGGGCGTGGTGTGGCTGCTCGGCCTGGTGGTGCACACCTCCGTGCTCACCGCCTCGCTGCCGGGCCTCTCCCACCGGCGGGCCCTGACGCTCAACCTGTCCGGCAGCGCCGTGTCCAACGTCCTGCCGCTGGGCGGGGTGGCCGGCACCGCGCTCAACCTCGGCATGGTCCGCGGGTGGGGCCACACCGGGCTGGAGTTCGCCCGGTTCGTGGTCGTCTCGAAGGCCTGGGACCTCGTCGCGAAGCTCGTCATGCCGCTCGTCGCGGTCGCCCTGCTGCTGCTGGCCAACGCCGGCCCGCTCGGGCACGGCCTGCTGTGGCTGGGCTGCTCGGCGCTGAGCGCCGGCGCCGGGCTGCTCGTCGTGGCCGCCCTGATGGGCCGGGCCGCGCCGCTGCTGCGCCTGGTCGCGCTGGCCGAGCGGCTGTGGACCCGGCGACCCCGCCGCACCCGGTCCGCGGCGGACGACCCGGACGCCTCCCCCGGCTGGACCGCCGCCACCGCCGCGCTGCTGGACGGCACCGACCGGCTGGTCCGCCGCCGCTGGGCGGAGCTGAGCTGGGGCATGGCCGGCTACTGGCTGCTGCAGGGCGCGCTGCTGTGGTTCTGCCTGGCCGCGATCCACGTGCGCCTGCCGCTGCCGGTGGTGCTCGCCGCGCTGGTCGCCGAGCGGCTGCTGACCCTGGCCGCGATCACGCCCGGCGGGGCCGGCGTGGTCGAGGCCGGCACGATCGCCGTGCTCATCGCCCTCGGCGCCGACCCCACCGACGCGCTCGCCGGGGTGCTGCTCTACCGGGCCTTCGTCTTCGTCGCCGAGATCCCGGTCGGCGGCCTCGCCACTGCCCTGTGGCTGCTGGGCCGGCGCCAAGCCGCCTGAGCATGCTGGAGTAGGAGACCCCTTCCATGCGCATAGCCCACGTGACGGACGTGTACCTGCCGCGCCTCGGCGGCGTCGAGCTGCAGGTGCACGACCTCGCCTCCCGGCAGCTCCGCGGCGGCCACGAGACCCTGGTGCTCACCACCACCGCCCCGGCCTGGCCCGCCGCGCCGGCGCCCGACGAGGTGCCGGTGCTGCGCATCGGCCGCGACGGCGGCATCGGCGCCGGGCCCTACCGCGCCGTCGGCGCGCGGGCCCTCGGCGAGCTGCTGCAGGCCCACGGCGTCGACGCGGTGCACGCCCACGTCTCCGCCTTCTCCCCGCTGGCCTGGACCGCGGCCCGCCTCGCCTCGGCCGGTGGCCCGCCGACGGTCGTGTCGGTGCACTCGATGTGGCACGACATCGCCCCACTGGTACGTCGCTTCGCCCGTTGGCAGGACGCGGCCGCCTGGCCCGTGCAGTGGGCCGCGGTCAGCAGCGCCGCCGCGTCCGCGGTCCGCGACGCCCTCGACGGCACCCCGGTCGCCGTGCTGCCCAACGGCATCGACCCGGCCGCCTGGCTGCTGCCCGACCGGCCGCCCACCGCCGCGGTGCCGACGCTCATCAGCGTGATGCGGATGGTGCGCCGGAAGCGGCCGCGGGCCCTGTTGCGCACGCTGCTGGCGCTGCGCGAGTCGCACCCGGGCCGGTTCCGCGCCGTGCTCGTCGGCGACGGGCCGCTGCTGCCCGGGCTGCGCCGGGAGATCGCCTCGGCCGGGGCGGCCGGCGACATCCAGCTCACCGGGGCCCTCGACCGCACCGCGATCCGCGCCCTGCTCGCCTCGGCCGACGTGTACGTGGCGCCGGCGCCCCGCGAGTCGTTCGGCATCGCCGCCCTCGAGGCCCGCAGCGCCGGCCTGCCGGTCGTGGCCCGGGCCGGCAGCGGGGTGGCCGACTTCATCGGCCACGGCGTCGAGGGCTGGCTGGTGCACTCCGACGAGGAGCTGCGGGCCACCCTCGGCGAGCTGCTCGACGAACCGGGCCGCGCCGCCGAGGTGGCCCGGCACAACCGCGCGGTGGCGCCGTGCGTGCGCTGGGAGACCGTGCTCGAGGCGGCCGACGCGCTCTACGCCCGGGCCGCCGCCTTCCTCGGGCGGCGTGCGCCCGCCCAGGAGAACGCGTGACGTTCACGCTGGTCGCCTTCCACGCCCACCCCGACGACGAGACCCTGCTCACCGGCGGGACCCTCGCCCGGGCGGCGGCCGAGGGGCACCGGGTCGTGCTCGTCACCGCCACCCTCGGCGAGGCCGGCCTGTCCGCCGGGCCGGCCGGCGCGGCGCTCGGGGAGCGGCGCCACCGGGAGCTGCTCACCGCCGCGGAGGCGCTCGGGGTCGAGCGGGTGGAGACCCTCGGGTACGCCGACTCCGGGCTCGACGCAGGCGCCGCCACCGGCACGACAGTCCGCTTCGCCGACGCGCCCGTCGCCGAGGCCGCCGCCCGGCTGGCCGCCATCCTGCGGCGGGAGCGGGCCGACGTGGTCACCGGCTACGACCCTCGGGGCGGCTACGGGCACCCCGACCACGTGCAGGTGCACCTCGTGGCCGAAGAGGCGGCCCGGCTGGCCGGCACGGCGGTGCTGCTGCGCGCCACCGTCGACCGCGGTGCGCTGCGGCCGGTGCTGGCCGCGCTGCGGCTGGCCGGGCGGCTGCTGCCGGCCCTGCCGCTGCAGGGCGCGGCGACGGCGTTCACCGAGCGGGCCGAGATCACGCACGTCGTGGACGTCAGGCGGTACCACCGCCAGAAACGCGCCGCCATGAAGGCCCACGCCAGCCAGGGCGAGGGCGGCCGGGGCCTGCGGACCCTCGCGCTGCTGTCGCGGCTGCCCGGCCCGCTGTTTCGCGCCGTGGCCGGCCGGGAGTGGTTCGTCGAGGCCGGCCGTACCCCCACCACCCCGCCGTGCGGCGACGTGTTCGACGGGGTGCGCCGCCCGGAGGCAGCGCCGCGGCCAGCACCGTGACCACCGCCGCGCCCAGCAGCCAGCCGGCCAGCACGTCGGACGGCCAGTGCGCGACCAGGAAGGCCCGGCTCAGCCCGACCAGGCCGGTCCAGGCCAGGACGACCGCCGCGAGAATCCGCCGGGCCCACCCGGGCCGCAGCAGGGTCCACCCGACGGCGATCGCCGCCCCGGCCACCAGCGCCGACGAAGTGCTGTGGCCGGAGGGGAAGGAGTAGCCGTACGACTCGGTCAGCCGGTGCTCGGGGCGCTGCCGCGCGATGAGGTGCAGCAGGGCCAGCCGCGCGCCGGTGCCCACCGCGGCGACCGCGGCCACGAACAGCGCCGCCCGCCGGCGCCGGGCCAGGAGCAGCCCGAGCAGCCCCACGAGGAACATCCCGCGCAACCAGAGCGGGTCGGCACTGTGCGTGACGGCCGACATGGCGGCGCGCCACCAGCCATGGGCCTCGGTGAACCGGCCGAGCGCACCGCTGAGGGCGGCGTCGGCCCGGACGAGCGCGGGGGCCCGGGTGGCGGCCAGGGCCACGAGCACGAGCAGGGCCGTCGATGGAACCACGGGGCGCGGGGAGGGCACACACCATGCTCCCCCGGGGGCGGGGCGGACGATCAGGGGTGCGGGGTGGTATCACGCATATGGGGGGTCGATGCAACGTGCGGGTGCTGATGGTCGAGGACGAGGTGAACCTCGCGGAAACGCTGCGTGACGGACTCGGCGGCGAGGGGTTCACGGTGGACGTCGTGCACACCGGGGTCGACGGGCTGTGGGCGGCGACCGAGACGCCCTACGGGGCGTACGACGCGATCGTGCTGGACATCATGCTGCCCGGGCTGTCGGGCTACGAGGTGTGCCGGCAGATGCGGGAGCGCGAGGTGTGGACGCCGGTGCTCATGCTCACCGCCAAGGACGGCGAGTACGACCAGGCCGACGCGTTCGACCTCGGCGCCGACGACTACCTGACCAAGCCGTTCTCGTTCGTGGTGCTGGTGGCCCGGCTGCGGGCGCTCATCCGGCGGGGCGGGCCGCAGCGGCCCGTGGTGCTGTGCGCCGGGGACCTGCGGCTGGACCCGGTGCAGCGGCGGGTCACCCGCGGTACCGAGGAGATCACGGTGACGGCGAGGGAGTTCGCGCTGCTGGAGTTCATGCTGCGCCACCCCGGCGACGTGCTGAGCCGCACGGCGATCATCGAGAACGTGTGGGACGCCCACTTCGACGGCGACCCCAACATCGTCGAGGTCTACGTCGGCTACCTGCGCAAGAAGATCGACCACCCCTTCGGGCGCACGGCCATCAAGACGGTGCGCGGGGCGGGCTACCGGCTCGATCCGGACGGCGGCTGAAACCGACAGGCCTACACAGAACTCCGGTGCTATTGACAACATTCTTTGCATTCGGCGACCATCTCCTGAGAGCGCTCTCACGTCCGCCACGTGGGGGCTGATCAGGCATGTACTTCTCCCCCGCCCCAGACCGAGAAGGGCACAACGGCTGTGACAGACCAACAGAAACCAACAGGCCGGCTGCGCGGACGCCGCGCACTGCTGGCCGGCGCGGGCGTCGCGGTGCTGGCCGCCGCGTCGTTCGCGGCGCTTCCGGAGGCCTCGGCCTCGCTTCCCGCGACCCCCTCCGGCTGGACCCAGGTGTTCGCCGACGACTTCAACGGGACCTCTGGCACCGGCGTCAACACGGGCAACTGGCTGTACGACCTCGGGCACGGCTACCCCGGCGGTGCCGGTAACTGGGGCACCGGCGAGATCGAGAACATGACCAACAGCACCGCGAACGTCTACCTGGACGGCTCCGGGAACCTGGCCATCAAGCCGATCCGTGACGGCTCCGGCAACTGGACCAGCGGCCGCATCGAGACCCAGCGCACCGACCTCGCCGCCCCCGCGGGCGGCAAACTGCGCATCGAGGCCCGCCTGCAGCAGCCGAACGTCAACACCGGAAACGGCGCCGGCTACTGGCCGGCCTTCTGGGCACTGGGCGCGGCGGCGCGCGGCACCGGCGCGTCCGGCTGGCCCGGCATCGGCGAGATCGACATCATGGAAGACATCAACGGCCGCAGCTCCGAGTTCGCCACCCTGCACTGCGGCACCTCACCAGGCGGCCCCTGCAACGAAACCACCGGCATCGGCAGCGGCGAACGCGCCTGCGGCGGCTGCCAGACCGGCTTCCACACCTACGCCGTCGAACAGGACCGCAGCACATCACCCGAGCAGATCCGCTGGTACCTCGACGGCAACAACTTCTTCACCGTCAACGCCAACCAGGTCGACGCCACCACCTGGAACAACGCCACCCACCACGGCTTCTTCATCATCCTCAACGTCGCCATCGGCGGCGGCTTCCCCGACGCGTTCGGCGGCGGCCCCAACGGCTCCACCGTCTCCGGCCAGCCGATGCTCGTCGACTACGTCGCGGCCTACACCAGCGGTAGTGGCGGCGGTGGCGGTGGCGGCGGTGGTACCGGCGGCAAGGCCATCAAGGGCCCCGGCGGCCTCTGCCTCGACGTGCGCTCGTCCGGCACCGCCAACGGCACCCCGGTGCAGATCTACACCTGCAACGGCACCGGCGCCCAGCAGTGGACCTACGTCGAGGCCGGCACCACGCTGCACGCCCTCGGCAAGTGCCTGGACATCCCGAACGGCTCCACCGCCAACGGGGCCAAGCTGCAACTGTGGGACTGCAACAACACCGCGGCCCAGGTGTTCATCCACCGCGCCGACAACACGTACTACAACCCGCAGGCCAACAAGTGCCTGGACGACCCGTCCGGGTCGGTGACGCCGGGCACCCAGGTGCAGATCTGGGACTGCAACGGCAGCGGCGCGCAGAAGTTCTCGCTGCCGGCGTAAGTTTCTCGGCTCGCCGCTGGTCGGCGACCTACCGGGCCGCCCGCGATTGACGCGCGGGCGGCCCGGCCCAACGTTGACGGGTATGACCACCCGCTTTGCACCGCTCGCCGCTGCGGCTCTCCTGGTCGTGGTGGCCCTGCAGGCCTCGGCCGAGGCCACCGTGGCGCCGCCGACGACGACCCCGGTGACCGGCAACGCGACGTACTTCGACGGCCTCGGCTCGCCCTACGGCGGCTGCGGGCTACCCCAGGCGGAGCTCGACTCCCAGAACTTCGTCGCCCTCAACGTCTTCGACACGCCGGGCGACGGCACCGCCTACACCCGGCCACTCCCGCCCGCCCAGGCCGACAAGATGGGCCTGTGGGACAACGGGCGCAACTGCGGCCGCTGGGTCCGCGTGAAGATCGGCGACTACTGCACCGGCGTCAACGACGGCGCGCTCGGCCAGCCGTTCTGCCGCAACGGGGCGTGGAGCGCCGACGCGTACAACGACGGCACCCTCGACATGCTGGTCGCCGACAGCTGCGGGGACCCCAACGCCTGGTGCCGCGACGACAAGTACCACCTCGACCTGGCCAAGGACGCGCTGAACAGGTTCGCGAAGAACGGCACGACGCTGACCGACCTGTACCCGGCGCACTGGAACAACCGGCACGTGTCGTGGCAGTTCGTCCCGGCGCCCTCCTACACCGGCGACATCCGCGTAGGGTTCATGTCCGGCGCGCAGCAGTGGTGGCCGGCGATCGCCGTGTCGCACCTGCCCAACGGCATCCACGGGGTGGAGTACCTCGCCGACGGGGCCTGGAAGTCCGCCACCATGAACGGCGACATGGGACAGTCGTACGTCATCGGCGGGACCACCGCCGGGGCGACCACGTTCCGCATCCGGGTGCGCGACGTGAACGACGCGCTGCTGTTCAACGGCCGGGAGTACACCTTCTCCCTGCCCTCCTCGTGCGCCGCGCAGTGCAGCGCGGCGTACACCCCGGCGGTCGTGTCCTCCGGGACGAGCGGTTCGCCGAGCGCGTCGCCCAGCGGCTCGGCCAGTGCGTCGCCCAGCGTCTCGCCCAGTGCGTCGCGCAGCGCGTCGCCCAGCGTCTCGCCCAGTGCGTCGCGCAGTGCGTCGCCCAGCGTCTCGCCCAGCGCCCAGCCGGCCGGGGGTTGCACGGCCACGGTGAGCGTCACCAGCTCGTGGAACACCGGCTACCAGGCCGACGTGAGCGTGCGCAACACCGGCACCGCCCCAACGGCAGGCTGGACGGTCCGGTTCACCTTCGCCGGCACCCAGACGGTCGCGAACTCCTGGAACGCGATCGTCACCCAGTCCGGCGCCACGGTGACGGCGGCGAACCAGACGTACAACGGCGTCGTGCCGGCCGGCGGGAGCACCAGCTTCGGCATGCTCGTCAACGGTGCCCCGCAGCCGGTGACCGCTGTCACCTGCACCTCGCGCTGAGCCTTTGCTAAGCCCCGCCGCCCGGCGACCGATGATCGCGATGTTGCCGGGCGGACTGGGGAGCGCGCATGACCGATCGATGGATGGCTGTCGGGACCTCGCTGAGGGCGGACTCCCACGAGGCAGGACGGGAGGCCGCCCTCGCCGCGCTGGACGGCCCGGACCCGAAGCTGCTGCTGGTGTTCGCCGGCATCGAGCACGACCCGCGGCGCCTGGCCGAGGGCGTGCGGGCCGCGGCGCCGGGCGTGCCGGTGCTCGGCTGCTCGACGCACGGCGAGATCGGCGCCGGCGGCCCGCGCGACGGCAGCGTGGTCGTGACCGCGCTCGGCGGCCCCGGCTTCTCGGTGAGCACCACCGCCGTGGCGGAGATCTCGGGCCGGCAGCGCGAGGCCGGCGCGGCAGCGGCCCGCTGCGCCGCCGCGGTCGAGGACCGGCCGCACCGCGTGCTGCTGCTGCTCACCGACGGGCTCGCGCTCGACCAGGAAATGGTGATCAAGGGCGCCTACGGCGTGCTCGGCGCCGCCGTGCCGCTCTTCGGCGGGGCGGCCGGCGACGGCTGGCGCATGTCCGGCACCTTCCAGCTGCACGGCACCGACGTCTACGCCAACGGCCTCGTCGCCGCCTGCATCGGCTCCGACGCGCCGATCGCCATCGGCATCGACCACGGCTGGCGCCCGGCGGGCGAGCCCCTCGTCGTCACCCAGAGCGGCGACGGCCGGGTGCACGAGCTCGACGACGCCCCGGCCCTGGACGCCTACCTCGACCGGCTCGACGCCCCCGGCGACGTGTACCGCGACGAGGTCGCCCTGCGCCACTACGTGCTGAGCCGCCCGCTGGGCGTGCAGCGGCGCAGCGGCATCGAGATCCGCAACATGAGCACCGCCGTCGACGTCGCCGGGCGCACCATCGGGGGCGGCGGCGACCTGGCCCTGGGCGCGCTCACCTTCGCCATGGAGGGCGACGAGGAGTCGGTGGTGGCCGCCTCGGCCCGGGCCTGCCGCTCGGCGATCGACCAGCTCGACGGGGTCACCCCGGTCGGCCTGCTCACCCTGAGCTGCGCCGCCTGCCGGGCCGTGCTCGGCGACGACGGCGTCGCCAAGGAGGGGGCCGGCATCGCCGAGCAGGCCGGGAGCATCCCCTTCGCCGGCTTCTACACCTACGGCGAGATCGCCCGCGCCAAGGGCATCAACGGGTTCCACAACCAGACGATGGTCGTCCTGGCGTTCGCCTGAAAGGGGAACCTGCGGTGGCCGAAGGAGCCCTGGCAGCGCAGCACCTGGTCGAGCTGCTCGCGATCGTCTCCGGCTACGGCGACGAGGACACGGCGATCCACGCCGCGGTCGAGCGGGCCGCCGAGACCGTCGAGGCGGAGGTCTGCGCCCTGCTCATCGGCGCCACCGTGATCGACGCCGTCGGCCTGCCCGAGGGCTCGGCCGACTACGCCGAGCTGGCCCGGGTGCCGCGCGGCCGCGGCCGCGTCGAGCTGCCCGGCCTCGGACCGTGCGGCGCCGGCTGGGCCCAGCTCGGCCGGGCCGACGAGGGCGTGCTGGTGCTGGCCCGGGCCGGCGACGAGTTCACCGTGGCCGAGCACAACCTGATCCGGGGCATGGCCAAGGTGCTCGGACTGACCCTGCGAATGCTGCGCCGGGAGCGTCTGATGCGCCACCTGTACGACATCCAGCGCCTCATCTCGCGTCGCGCCCCGCTGGCCGAGGTGCTGCGCGCGACCCTCGCGGCGGCCGCGGACGTGCTCGGCGCCGTGGAGCTGTTCCTCGTCGACCCCGACGACCCGGGCGGCGCCCTCGTCACCGCCGGCGGCCCGGGACCCCTGGCCTGGCGGCGCCGCCCGATGGCCGGCGACCCGCTGGTCGCCTCGGTGATCGACATCGACCGGGTCCAGGAGCGGCCCGGCGGGCGCATCGCGGTCCCGGTGCACGAGCGCGGCCGCACGGTGGGTGCCCTGGCCGCCGACCCGCCGGCGGGCCACCGCCTCGACCGCGACAACCTGCTCTCCTTCGCCGAGCACGTCAGCCTCGCCCTCACCGACGCCAGGGCCGCCAGCGACATGGACGCCGCCCGGCACGACGCCCTCACCGGCCTGCCCGGCCGCGCGCTGTTCCACGAGCGGCTGCGGCACTGCCTGGCCCAGCGCCCCGCGCCGGGCACGGTCGCGCTGCTCTTCGTCGACCTCGACCGCTTCAAGGCGGTCAACGACACCCTGGGCCACGCGGCCGGCGACCTGCTGCTGGCCGAGATCTCCGGGCGCCTGCAGGCCGCCGTGCGCCGCGGCGACGTGGTCGGGCGGCTCGGCGGCGACGAGTTCGCGGTAGTGCTGAGCCCGGCCGGGGAGGACCTGGCGGCCGAGGTGGCCGCCCGCGTCATCGACGAGCTGTCCCGCCCGGTCCCGGTGCCTGGCGGCCTGGCCGTGGTCGGCTGCAGTGTCGGCGTCGCGCTCAACGGCGCGGACGGCGACGATGACCTGCTGGCGCGGGCCGACATGGCGATGTACGAGGCCAAACGCTGCGGCGGCACCCGCTTCGTGCTGGCCGGCGCCGAGACGCTGCGCCTGGTCGAAGGGGCGGCGCTGGTGCCGTGACGCCGGCGGCGTCGTTGCGCAGGCTGTCTAGTCGTTGGCCCAGAACCAGAAGTCGGGCTCGCCGGGCACCCCGGCCTCGGTGAACAGCCCCAGCACCGCGTCCCGGTTGGTCTCGATCGCGCGGCCGTCGCCCAGCACGCCCGTGGCCAGCAGCCCCTCGAAGCATCGCGCGAGCCGCTCGGCCGGCGGGCCGTCGTGCGCCCGGCCGAGCCGCGGCTCGAGGTGCCCGAGCAGCCTGCCGATGGAGTCGTACGGCGTCACGGCGCTGTACCCGTACTCCCGCCCGGCGTCGGCGCCCCGCGCCTCGTAGTCGTAGAACTCGGTGAACGCGATCCTGTTCTCGATCGAGGAGACCAGCAGCGTCAGCGAGAACAGGCAACCGGTGCCGGTGCGGTTCGCGTGCAGCAGGCGGTACCGCCACTCGAAGCGCTCCTCGTGCTCGACCCCGAGCTCGGTGTAGAGCCGGGCGGCCGCCTCGACCCGGCCCTCGTGCTCGGCCGCGAACGCGGTGAACGCCCCGAGGAACCGCCCGATCCGGTCGCCCTCCCCGACGCCGTCCACGGACCGCGGGTGGCGGGCGGCGAGGTACGCGGCGATCCGGTCGAGATCCTCGAAGCCGGCCTCGACCTGCCGCCGCCCCGCGTCGCCGTGGTGCTCGGTGAAGCGGATCGCGGGCGGGCGCCCGTCCGGCTCGAGCACCACCGTGGCCCGCCCGCCGACGTGCGCCCACGGCACCGTGCTCGAGCGCCGCACCAGCACCCCGGCCGCGACCAGCAGGTCGGCGACCAGCTCCCGGGCCTGCATCGGCGGCAGGTCCAGCCGCCCGCGCCCGGCCAGGTCGGCCACGGCCTCGATCAGCGGCGCCGGGTCCTCCCCGTCGCGCGCCTCGACCCGGAAGGCGGCGAAGCGGCCCATCCAGCCGGTGTCCTGCCCGCTGGGCGTCCGGGCGCTGTACGTCTCGGCGAACCCGAACCGCCCGTCGCCCTGCGTCACGGCGAGCACCCGCAGGTGCCCGCTCGCCGTCGTCGAGGTCCGCAGCACCCGCTCCGTACTCACCCGTCCGTCGATGCTACCCACCCGTCCGACGATGCCAGACGCGTGCCACCCGAACGGCCGGTGGCGGGCTGGCGGGACGGCGGTATCGTCGTGGTCCGCCGAAGACGTGGAGCGGTCATGATCGATCCCTGGGTGGTTGGGCTGGCCCTGGCTGTCGCCATCGCCGGTGGATACGCGCTGTGGCGGATCGTGACGCTGGTGCGGTTCCGGCGAGCGAGCGGGCCCCGGGCCGGGCACGCGCCGGCGGCCCCCAAGGCGGAGGTCGTGACCGCGGACCGGCTGGTCAAGCGGGCCGAGGCGGCGGTGGCGCGGCTGCGCGAGCAGACCGACTCGCCGCGCGACCCGCTGCTGCGGGCGCAGATCGGCGACGTCGACGACCACGCGGCCGAGGTGCTCGGGGACCTGCGGCGCTTCGCCGAGCAGGTCAAGGCGCTCGAGCGGTCGCTGCACGAGATCCCGGTCGAGCGGCTGGAGCGGGAGCTGGAGCAGGCGCGACAGCAGCGCGACGGGGCCGGGGACGCGGGGCTGCGCAACGAGCTGGACCGGTCGGTGCACGCGCTGGAGCAGCAGCTCGCGGTGGCCGATCGGCTGGACACCACCCGGCGCACGCTGCTGGCCCGCATCGAGGCCGCCGTGTTCGACCTCGAGGGACTCGGGGTGCGGGTCACCGAGCTCATCGTCATGCACGACGCGGCCGGGGCGGGCGACACCTCCGCGCGGCTGTCCGAGCTGACCGGCGACCTGGAGGGCATGCGGGCCGGGCTCGCCGAGGCGCGCGGCCTGTCCGACGCCGTGCTCGACGGGGGCGAGCCGAAGCGGGCCCGTGCCGTACCGGAGCGGCAGCAGCACCACGAGGACCCCGTCCCCGCGGTGCCGAGCAGGCCCGGGCGGGCGCGGTGGGACATCGTCACCGTGGCCGTCGTCGTCGTGCTCGCCGGCACCTGCCTCGCCGAGGACTACCTGCCGCGGGGCGGCGCGCCGGCCGTCTCCGCGACCGGCGAGCCGCGCGACGCCGACGAGTGCCCGCAGACGCTCGCGTTCATGGGCGAGCTGACCGGGGACGACGCCGCGGACGGTCCGGGCGAGCTCAACGCCGTGGAGCTGGCGGTGGCGCAGGACAACGCCGCGCACGCCGGGGACTGCCAGGTGCGGCTGCAGCAGTACGACACCGCCATCACCGGCGACGTGGCCAAGTCGGCGACCGTCATCGCCGGCGACCCGTCGATCGTCGCCGTCGTCGGGCCGACGTACGGCGGCGAGGCACTGAAGGCCCTTCCCGTCTTCCAGCCGGCCGGGCTCGCCGTCATCAGCCCGTCCGCGAGCGACTCGGCCCTCACCGCCAAGGGCTGGACGGTCTTCCACCGCACCCTGCCCAGCGACGACGACCAGGCCGACGCGGCCGCGCGCTACCTGCGCGACACGCTCAAGGTCCGCAAGGTGTTCGTCATCGGCGACGACACCGACTTCGGCAAGGACGTCTCCGCCCGGGTCGCCGCGGCCCTCGGCGGCGCCGTGGCCGGGCACGCGGCCGTGGCCGAGGACGACGCCGACTGGTCGCCGGTGGTGGACCAGGTCCGCCGCAGCGGGGCCGACGCGGTGTACTTCGGCGGCCACTCCGACGACACCGCCCCGTTCGTCCAGGCGCTGCGCGCGGTGCTGCCGAAGGTCATGGTGATGAGCGGGGACCGGATCATCACCGAGACGTTCCGCAAGAGCGCCGGGGACGCGGGGCACGGGACGTACGCCACCTGCCCCTGCCTCCCGGTGAACCAGGGCCTGGACGTGTTCCGCTCGCAGTACAAGGCCCGCTTCGGCGACACGCTGGAGTACTACGGTCCGGAGGCCTACGACGCCGCGCGGATCGTCCTGGCCGGCCTGCGCGCGGGCAAGACCACCCGGCCGGCGATGCTGCAGTTCGTCGACGGGTGGGACCGCGACGGGCTGGGCCGGCACATCAAGTTCGGGCCCGGCGGCGGGCTGGCCGGCCCGGCGCTCAACGTGTGGGCGTACCAGAGCGGCACCGACGGGTACTTCGCCGCGAAGACCGTGATCGGCTGAGTTGCGTCGGCGGGCGACACTGACGTCGTGCAGATCGTCGAGCACAGCGTCATCGGCACACGCTCGGCCGTGCTGCGGCTGCGGCGGCCCGGCACCGAGCTGCAGTTCGTCGTGTTCCCGATGTTCCACGTGGCCGACCCGCGGTTCTACGCCGAGGTGCGCGAGCGGCTGCGCCGCTGCGACCTGCTCGTGGTCGAGGGGGTCTCCGGCCGCTCCCCGCTGAGCTGGGCCATCACGTCGACGTACCGGATCATCCCGGCCAACAAGCGCTCCGGGCTGGTGGAGGACGACATCCCGTATGGCTCGCTGGGCGTGCCGGTGATCAACCCGGACGTGACCGCGGGCGAGCTCGGGCAGGACTGGCGGGCGCTGCCGCTGCGCACCCGGCTCCTGATGTGGCTGGCCATGCCGATCGCGGCCGGGCTGCAGCTGTTCGGCGGCCGGCGGCGGCTGCTCGGCCCCGAGGTCGAGCTGGACGACCTGCCCGCCGACCTGGCCGACCACGAGGTGATCGGGCAGCTCGACGGCGTCTTCGGCGGCGCGCGCGACGAGCGGCTGCTGGCGACGCTGTCGCAGATCCACCGGGAGCGCGGAGCCGAGCGGATCGACGTCGCGGTGGTCTACGGCGCCGCGCACACGGCGGCGATCGTCCACGGGCTGCTCAGGCGGCACGGGTACCGCCCGCGCTCCTCCGAGTGGCTCACGGTCGTGGCGCCGGCCCCTTCGCGGTCCGCGCCGCTGCCGCGGCCCCGGTGGCCCGAGCCGACGCCGAAGCCGGTACTGGAGCCGATCCCGGAGTCGGTGCCGGCCGAGGCGGTGGACGCGCGCCGGGAGCTCATGCGGGTCGCCTTGGCGCGCCGGACGGCGGCCGCGGAGCCGGGCGCCCACCGGCCGGAGCTGGCCGCGGCGCTGGACGCGCTGGCGCGCCGGCTGAGCGACCTGGGCCGCCGCGAGGAGGCCCTGCGCGCGGCCGACGAGGCCGTGGACGTCTACGAGGAGCTGTACGAGCACAGCCCCGGTTCGTACCGCGCCGCGCTGGGGATCGCGACCAGCAATTTCGCGGTACAGCTGGATCGCGTCGGCCGGCGCAAGGACTCCCTGGCCGTCGATGAGCAGGCGGTCGAGATGCTGCGCGGCGCGGACCGCAACGACCCCGGTGCGCGCGCCGACCGCCTCGGCCACGCGCTGACCAACCTGGCCATCAGCCTGTCCCGGTTCGGCCGCGACGACGAGGCACTGGCCGCCGCTCGCGAGGCGGCCGAGCTGTACGACGCGGCCGGACACCGGGTCGCCGGTCACAGCCGGGCCCTGGTCATCCTGTCCGACCGGCTGGACGACGTCGGCGCCCACGAGGAGGCGCTCGAGGTCGCCACGCGTTCCGCCGCCGTCGCCCGCGACGGCGCCCCGAGGGAGCTGGCCGTGGCCCTGCGCGCGACGTCGGGCCTGCTGTTGCGCCAGTTCGGCCGCCCGGAGGAGGCCTTGGCGGCCGCCGAGGAGGCGCTGGCCCTGCAGCGGCGCGTGAGCCCGCCGGACGGCGAGGAACTCGCGCGGTCGCTGCGGCGCGTGGCCGACGCCCTGCACGCCCTGGGCCGGCCGGCCGAGGCGGTGGCGGCCGACGAGGAGGCGCTGCCCATCTGGCGGTCCCTGGCCGAGCGCTACCCGCTCGCCCACGAGGCCGACCTGGCCGCCGCCCTGGCGGCCCACGCCGAGCACCGCGCCGCCGCCTGAGACACGGGGGCTCAGCCGAGCAGCAGCGGGACGACCACGATCGCGAAGAAGTCCAGCAGGAAGTGCGCCACCACCGGCGCCACGAGGCTGTGCCGCCAGACGTAGAGGCCGGCCAGCGCCAAGCCGGTCACGCCGGCGGTCAGCACGCCCGCGCCGCCCTCGTACCCGTGCCCGGCCGAGAACACGAGCGCGGACAGCAGCACCGCCCACCCGCGGCTGCGCAGGACGCTCGCGAACCGCAGGATCAGGTACCCGCGGAAGATCGTCTCCTCGGCGACTGCGACGACCGCGACCAGCGCCACGCCGATCAGCAGCTGCCCGGTGTCGGGCGCGGCCTGCAGCGCGGTCGTCTGCGGCCCGGACAGGCCCGCGGCCCGCAGGGCGACGTTCAGCGCCTGCGTGCCGACCAGGAGCGGCAGGAACAGGGCCGCACCAAGGGCCGCCTCCCGTCCGGCGGCCCGCGCGACCCAGCCGACGGCCGCGACCGGCTGCCGGGCCCGCGACAACAGCAGCAGCACGAGCGCCACCAGGGCCACGTCGCGCAGGATCGTCGCGACGGCCACCAGCGCGAAGCTCCCGCCGGCCGACCCGCTCGCCAGCAGCGACAGCAGCCACGGCGGCACGATGAGCAGCAGGAACACGACCAGCTCCGCCGACTCCTGCCGGCGTGACAGGCCGCCGGCGGATGCTCGGTCGTTCATCGTCGCTCCGCTGACACCTCCGGCGTCACGAGCCGGTAGGCGCCGGCGTCTCGCCCGGCGACGGTGTCGCAGGTGCCGTCTGCTGCATGCCGCCGTGCTGGTGCACCTTGACGAGCCGCGCGGTGTACGTCTCCCCGGTGGTACCCGCGCCGGTGGTCGTGCCGGCGATCACGATCTTCGTGCCGGCGGTCAGGGCGCTGGGTTGCAGGGTGTGCCGCTGCTCGAAGACCCGCAGGTTGCTACCAAGGTTCCACGTCCTGGTCCACCCGTCGGCCGACTTCACGGTGACCGACGACCCGGTGGCGGAGGTGAGCGTGCCGACCTGCATGGCCACGGTCACCTGGCCCTTGTCGGTCTGCACGACGCCCTCGCCGTGCTCGACGCCCTTGAGCATGCCTCCGCCGTGGTGATCCTGCATGCCGTAGCCCGGAGCCGTGGTGGCCGTCCCACCACCCGGCGGGGTCGGGCTGGGCTGGGCCATCGCCGTGGCCGGTATCCCGACCAGACCGGCGCCGGTCAGCATCGCGGCGCCGATGGCGAGCCCGATTCGATTGCGTCTCATGTTGGTCCCTCCTCGCACTGGACCTAACGGTCAGCTACCACGCGGGTACCGGCGGCAAACCCTGGCCCGGCGCGGAATCTGCCGGAGTCCGGCGCGGCGGCCCTCAGGCCGCCAGCTCGCGCAGCCGGGCGGACAGGGCCTCGGCGCGGATGGTGAGGTGGGCGAAGTCCTCCTCGCCGCGACGGTCCGCGGCGGTGATGCCGTCCTCGCCGCGACGGTCCACGGCCGCGATGCCGTCCTCGCCGCGACGGTCCACGGCCGCGATGCCGTCCTCGCCGCGACGGTCCGCGGCGGCGATGTCGTCGAGCAGCTCGGTGTACTCCCCGATCAGCTCCCGGTAGCGGGCGGCGAAGCCGGACTTGCCGCCGCGCTTCTTGGCGGGCCGCCGGACCGCCTCGGCGTAGCGGGCGTCGAGGTCGATGATGTGCTGGGCGACGGCGGCGGTGGTGGCGCTGAGCACCGTGCGGGCGTCGGTGGCCCGGTCGCGGCGCTCGCGGCGGGTGGCGGCGAGGCGGCCGGCACGGCGGGCGGTGAGGTACAGCACCCCGGACCCGACCAGCACGGCGCCGACGGCCGCGGCGGCGACCAGGAACCGGGGCAGCGACGGGCTGATCGTACGGGCGGTCCGCGGTACGACATCGGCCTTGGCCAGCCGGTCGTAGTTCACCGCGATCACCTTGATCGCCTCGAGGGGCCGGTCGGCGAACGGGTCGATGCCGTCGCCGATGGTGGTCTCGGCGACGAACGCGTCGCCGAAGTTCTCGTCGCCGGCGCCCGGCAGCTGCGAGCAGCCGTACGTGTCGTACTTGTCGTCGCTCTTGCGGCTCATCACCAGCACCAGCGTGCCGGCCGCGGCCCGCTCGACGTCGTTGCAGGCCTTGCGCAGGTCGTCGCCGGGGCGCATGAGCAGCACGACCAGCCGCCGGTTGCCGATCACCCGCTCGGCGGCGGCCACGTCCAGGCCGGTGCCCGGGGCGGCGTAGACCGAGGCGCTGCGCACCTGCCGGGCGGCCGGCCCGTCGAAGATGCCGCCGGACCACAGCGCCCAGCCGGCCAGGATCAGGCAGGCAAGCACGCCGAGCAGGTACGTGCGCCCCGCCTTCACGCGAGCCTCCCGCGCAGGTAGTCGCCGGGTCGGTAGCCGCGGACGCCGACGGCCCGGCCGACCGCGTCGAGCTCGTGCTCGGCGTCGTCGAGCAGCCCGGCGACGTGCCGGTCCGGCAGGCCGCCGGCGATCGCGTCGCGGGCCGCGCCGAGGCTCTCGATCGCCCGGGCCAGGGCCGGGTCCTCGGCCGCCGCGGTGAGGCCGGAGACCTCGACGGCCAGGGCGGCCAGCCCCGCCAGCCTTGCCGGCGAGCCGCCGCGGCCGGGCGGAACCAGGGCGGCGGGCGGCCGGCGCCCGGGCAGCGCGGCCGCCGACAGCAGCAGGAACACGATGACGCAGGCCGCGAAGAGCCACGGCAGCACCGGCAGCGCCACCCGCACGGGGTCGAAGGGTCGGAAGGGCAGGGGCCGGTCGAACAGCCCCGCGAAGCGGACGTCGGTGACGAGCGCGAGGTAGGCGCCGAGGACGTTGTCCTGCGGGTAGGCGTAGGAGCTCAGCCGCTCCTCGAAGCGGGCGTAGAAGCTCGCCGTGGTGATCTCGGCGAAGTCGGCGGCGTGCGGGCCGTGGTACTCGATCCAGGCCCCGTACATGACGATGAGCGGCCGGTCCGGGAAGAGCGCGGACAGCGGCGCCCCGTAGTCGGGCGCAGGCTTGTCGCGCGGCTGCGGCGGCAGGGCGGCGACGAGCGGCGGGGTGTCGCCGAACGCCTGCGCGGCCGCCGTGGCGGGCACCCCGGTGAGGGTGGCGCCCGGGGCGGCGTACATCCCGGTGCCGCGCAGCCCGTCGGCGACGGTGGCCAGCTCGGCGGCGGTCGGGTCGCGCCACAGTCCCGGCCGGTCGGCGTCGCCGGAGCTCTTGTCGCCGTCCTTGCGCAGCCCGTGCACGAGGGTGACGAGCAGCTCGGTGACGTCGTTGCGGGCGAGCTGGTTGCGCCACTCCGCGGGCGTGGTCGACGAGGCCCGGTACATGCCTCCGGAGACCTCGGTGCCGATGACGCGCACGGTGGCGTTGTCGACGTCGCGCAGCTTGTCCTGCTGCGCGTCGGTCAGGCCCGGCGGTGCGACGATGATCCGCACGTCGGTGCCGGCGACGGCGACGGCGACGGCGGCCTGGTCCCACTCGGCGACCGCGCCGGGCAGCCGCACCACCGGCCGCTCGGCGACCATGGCCTTCATGTCGTCGACGGACGGCAGCAGCGCATCGGAGTTCTCGCCGGCCGAGCCGCCGGAGACCGTGGCCGTGGACGGCGAGTGGCCGTAGGTGACGTCGGCGCTCTGCCGCTGCGCCGCGATGAACGTGATGATGCTGGCCGCGGCGATCGCCAGCGCGACCCACCGCGCGGGCCCGGCCGCGACGCGGCGAAGCGGATCGGCCGCCACGCGGCGAAGCGGATCGGCCGCCACGCGGCGAAGCGGATCGGCCGCCACGCGGCGAAGCGGATCGGCCGCGTCGCGGGCCTGCGGGCTCCGGTCAGTCATCGGCGGCCGCCCGCCACAGCCGGTCGGCCTCGCGCGCGAGGCGGGCGGCCTCGCGGGCCGCGGCG
>NZ_BAAARV010000071.1:31251-117434 GCF_039532525.1 Dactylosporangium salmoneum | reverse complement strand
ACGTACGACAAAATCTCAACCGCATCCAACCCGGCCAACGTTTGCGGTCACAGCACTAGCCGCGGTTGCGGCGGGCGATGTCGGCGTTGAGGGCGGTCGCGAAGGCGGTCCAGGCCACGTACGGCAGCACCGCCGCCCCGGCCGCCCGGTCGGCCCGCCACGCCCGCTTGGCGAGGTCGAGGTTGGAGGCGTTGAGCGCGGCGATCTCGACCAGCGCGGCGCGGGGGCGCCGGGCGGCGAAGAACACGGCGGTCCACCCGGCGTTGAGCGCGAGGTTGAGCCCGTAGCTGAGCCCGAACTCGCGCCGCGCCCGGCCCGTGGTGGCGTCCAGGGCCCGCGCCCCGGCGAAGGCGAGCAGCCCGTAGAGCGTGGTCCAGGCGATCGGGAACGCCGCGCGGGGCGGCTGCCAGCGCGGCTTGTCCAGGCGGCGGTACCACCCGTCGTCGGGCCGGGCGGCGAGCGAGCCGAGCGCGGCGGTGGCGGTGACCGCGGCCGTGGTGGCGACCCAGGAAGGAATTCGCATACCCCGGTCCGTACCCACTGCGCGGCCGGCGATGCGCGGGCGGGTCAGCGGCCGGGGAGGGCCAGGCGGGCGCGCAGCTCGTCGGCCGGGGTGCCGAAGGTCTCGGCGATCTCGGCGCCGGACGGGGTGATGCGGAAGACGGCGTGCTCGGTGTACACGCGGGTCACGCGTCGGCCTGCGACCGCAAGTTGGTCACGCCCTCGAACGTATGCGGACAACGCCCGCCCCGCGACGGTTCCCTTCCGCTGGACGGAACTCCGGTCTTCCGCGCCGGGCGGCGGCCCGGTTGGCTGGGCGCATGCGTACCGAGGTCGCCATCGTGGGCGCGGGTCCGGCCGGGCTGCTGCTGTCGCACCTGCTCGGGCTGGCCGGGATCGAGTCGGTGGTGGTGGAGACCCGCTCGCAGGCGCACGTGGCCGCCCGCATCCGGGCCGGCATCCTGGAGCACGGCAGCGTCGAGGTGCTCACCGACGCCGGCCTGGGCGCCCGGCTGCGCGCCGAGGGCCACCGGCACCGGGGCATCTACCTGCAGTGGCCGCACGAGCGCCACCACCTCGACTTCGTGGCGCTGACCGGGCGCGGCGTGTGGGTGTACGGCCAGACCGAGCTGCAGAAGGACCTGGTCGCCGCCCGCACCGCCCCGGTGTTCTACGAGGTCGCCGGCACCCGCCTGCACGAGCTGACCAGTGACCGGCCGTACCTCACCTGGACCGCCCCCGACGGCACCGCCCAGCGCCTCGACGCCGAGGTCGTGGCCGGCTGCGACGGCTCGTTCGGCCCCAGCCGCGCCGCCGTCCCCGCCGGGGAACGCCGCACCTTCGAGCGCACGTACCCGTACTCCTGGCTGGGCATCCTGGCCGGCGTCGCCCCGTCCACCGACGAGCTGATCTACGCCTGGCACCCGAACGGCTTCGCGCTGCACTCGATGCGAACGCCCGCGGTCTCGCGCCTGTACCTGCAGGTGCCGGCCGGCACGGACCCGTCCGACTGGCCCGACGAGCGCGTCTGGTCGGAGCTGGCCCTGCGCCTCGGCGACGGCGAGCGGGGCTGGCGCCTCACCCCGGGCCCGATCACCGACAAGAGCGTGCTGCCGATGCGCAGCCTCGTGCAGGCGCCGATGCGGTACGGCCGGCTCTTCCTCGCCGGCGACGCCGCCCACATCGTCCCCCCGACCGGCGCGAAGGGCCTGAACCTGGCCGTCGCCGACGCCGCCCTGCTCGCCCGCGCCCTGACCGCGGCGCTGCGCGAGCGCCGCTGGGACCTGGCCGACGCCTACTCGCGCACGGCCCTGCGCCGCGCCTGGCGCAGCACCCACTTCTCCTGGTGGATGACCACGATGCTGCACGCGACCGGCGACCCCTTCGACGCCGAGCTGCAGCTGTCCCAGCTGCGCTGGGTGACCTCCAGCCGGGCCGGCGCCACCGGCCTGGCCGAGAACTACGCCGGCCTGCCCCTCGCCCCGTGACGCCCGGGCTCAGACCGGGTCGGGGTACGGGATCATCCGCCGCAGCTCGCGGTCGAGCAGGGCCAGCTCGCCGGCGAGGTCGGCCCCGGCGGCGGCCGGGTACGTGTACGAGAAGACGTAGACGCGGCACTGCCCCGGCAGCTCCTGCGCGATCTGCCAGTACCGGATGCGCAGGTCCTCGCCGTCCTCGACGGCGGAGATCTCGTACCCGTCGAACTCGCAGCCGGTGGGCAGGGTGCCGCCGTCGATCTGGCGCTCGCCCGGCTTGCGCGGCGGGCGCAGCACCGGCGGCCCGGTGGCGGCGGACGTGTCGAAGGTGAGCACGCTCAGGCGCAGCGTGCCCTCGCCGTCGGGGTCGTAGAAGCAGCCGCCGGACCGCGGGTCCTGCTCGCTCTCCCACGTCCCGGGCAGCCAGAAGCGGGCGATCCCGCCGAGGTACACGACCTCGCGCAGCCCGTCGCGCTCCTCCGGCGCGATGGGCGCGGCCCGGGTGGCGTACCGGCCGCCGTCGGGGTTCCAGAACGCGAAGCGGGCCTCCGGCGCCACCTCCAGGTCGCCCTCGCCGATCCCGGCCGCGACCAGGTCCGGCCGGCCCATCGTCGGCAGCGCCACCTCGTCCACCCCGGCCAGGACGTCCCCGACGGTGCGGTCGAGGTGCGCGCGCAGCGCCTCCACCGGCTGGCGGCCCAGGCCCTGCACGTGGATGTCGTGGTCGAAGGCGAAGGTGCGGACGCGGTAGACGACCGGCCCGTCGTCGGGCAGGAAGAACTGCACCGTGTCGAAGGTGCCGTCCGCCGGCAGCTCGAGATCGCGCACGTACGAGCCACGCACCGTCAGGCGCGCGATGAGCAGCACCGGCACCCCGTGATCCTATCCGGGCCTACGACCGGCTCTTGCGGGCGCGGTACGCGGCCGCGTTGGTGCGGTTGCCGCAGCCGCCCTCGCAGAAGCGGCGGGAGCGGTTCTTGGACAGGTCGACGAGGACGTCCTCGCAGTCGGTGGCCGCGCAGGTGCGCAGCCGGTCCAGCGACTTGGTGCGGATCACGTCCAGCATCGCCATGGCGAACTCGACCGCGATGCGCACGTCGAGGTCGGCGTCGGGCGGGGTGGCGTGCAGGTGGTAGTCCCAGCCGTCGTGCTTGACCAGCTGGGGTAGGGCCCGCGCCTCGCGCAGCATCCCGTTGGCCAGCTCCACGGCCTCGTCCTCGGTGGCGGTCCAGAAGCGGCGCAGCCGGAGGCGCAGGGCGCGGACCGCCTCCAGCTCGGCGTCGTCGCCGACCAGCTTGCCGGTCCACGTCCACTGGGACAGGAACGTCTCCAGGGCCGAGACGTCGGGCAGCAGCTCCGCCTCCGTGCCGGTGTTGACCAGGGCGACGGCCACGACCAGGGCCTCCTCGGTGTCATGAGCAAAAATCACCTTGACTCCTTATGCGGCCCGGGGCTAGCGTCCTGCGTTATGAGCATAACGCGTTTTGGCACTGACGGGCGCCGGGGACCGACCGGGATCGGGCTGGCGCTGCTCTCGGCCGCCACGTTCGGGACCGCCGGGCCGTTCGCGGGCTCGCTCATGGCCGCCGGGTGGACGCCGGGGGCCGCGGTGACCCTGCGCATCGGCATCGCCGCGCTCGTGCTCACCGTCCCGGCCGTGGTCGCGCTGCGCAAGGCGCCCGGCGCGCTGCGCAGGTCCCTGCCGCAGATCCTGGCGTTCGGGCTCGTCGCCGTCGCGGGCGCCCAGCTGACGTTCTTCAACGCCGTCAAGCGCCTCGACGTCGGGGTGGCGCTGCTGCTGGAGTACGGCGGCATCCTCCTCGTCGTCGTGTGGGCCTGGCTGCGGCACGGCCAGCGGCCCCGGCGGCTCACCGTCGTCGGGGGGCTCGCGGCGCTGGCCGGGCTGATCCTGGTCCTCGATCCCGGCAGCCGCCTCGACACGGCCGGCGTGCTGTGGGCCGCCCTGGCCGCGGTGTCGCTCGCGGTGTACTTCGTCATGGCCTCCCGCGGCGACGGCGCCCTCCCGCCGATCGTGCTGGCCTGGTCGGGCATGGCGGTCGGGGCCGTCGCGCTGGGCGTCTTCGCGGCCGCGGGCCTGCTGCCGTTCCGCACCAGCGGCGCGGACGTGACGCTGCTCGATCGCCGGATGAGCTGGCTGGTGCCGATCGCCGGGCTGTCCCTGATCGCCGCCGCGGTCGCCTACGCCGCCGGCATCGCCGCGTCCCGCCGCCTCGGGGCCAAGGTCGCCTCCTTCGCCGGCCTCACCGAGGTGCTCTTCGCCGTGGTCTTCGCCTGGCTGCTGCTCGGCCAGGCCCCCGGCGCCTGGCAGCTGGCCGGCGGCGTGGTCGTCATCGCCGGCATCGCCCTGGTCAAGGCCGACGAGCGCGAGCCCGGGCCGGAGGCGCCGGACCCGCTGCCGGTTCCGGTCGCGGCGGGGGCGGGGTAGCCGCCGGACCCGCCCGCGAGGCGGGAAGCGGCCCGCGATAACGCTTTTCGCAGATCCGTCGGACTGTTCACAAGTCCTGGGCCGCCCGGCGCGGCGTTCGTATCGTACTGCGCTGTGCGCAAGACGGTGACCCTGGCCGCGGCGGGCAGCCTGGCCGCCGCGGCCGCGCTGTGGGCCCTCGGGCTGCCCACCGCCGCGCCCGGGCTGGCCGCCGCGGGCCGGCTGGCCGGGCTGTGGTCCACCGACCTGCTGCTGCTCCAGGTGCTGCTCATGGCCCGCATCCCGTGGGTCGAGCGGGCCTTCGGGCAGGACACCCTGGCCCGCTGGCACCGCTGGACCGGGGCGGCGTCGTTCGCGCTGCTGCTCGCGCACGTCGGGCTGGCGCTGGTCGCCTCGGCGCGGCGGGCCGGCACCGACGTGGTGCACCAGGCGGGGACGCTGCTCGCGCAGTACCGCGGGATGGTCATGGCGACCCTCGGACTGTGCGCGCTGGCGCTGGTCGTGCTCACGTCCCTGCGGTTCGTGCGCCGCCGGCTGCGGTACGAGGCGTGGCATCTGCTGCATCTGTACGCCTACGCCGGCATCGCCCTCGCCGTGCCGCACGAGCTGTGGCTGGGCAGCGACTTCGCCGGGACGCTCGACAGGGCGTTCTGGTGGACGATGTACGGCGCCGCCACCGTCGCCACCGTGCTGTTCCGCCTCGGCATGCCGGTCTGGCGCACCCTGCGCCACCGGCTCACCGTCGACCGGGTCGTCGCCGAGGCCCCCGGCCTGGTCTCGGTCTACCTGCGCGGCCGCCGCCTGGACCGCCTCCCGGCCCGCGCCGGGCAGTTCTTCGTCTGGCGCTTCCTCGACGGCCCGGGCGCCCTGTACGGCAAACCGTTCTCGCTGTCCGGGCCGCCCCGCGGCGACCGCCTGCGGATCACGGTGAAGACCGTCGGCGAGGGCACCGCCCGGGTCGCCGCGCTGCGCCCCGGCACCCGGGTGCTCATCGAGGGCCCGTACGGCCGGATGACCGCCGACACCTACACGGGCGGCCCGGTGACGATGTTCGGCTGCGGCGTCGGCGTCACGCCGCTGCTGGCCCTGCTGTGGGACCTGCCGTACGGGCACGGCCGGGCCACGCTGGTGTACCGCACCCGCCACGCCGACGAGGTCGCCTTCCTGCGGGAGCTGGAGTGGCTGTCCCGCGAGCGCGGCGTGCGCCTGGTCCCGCTGGTCGGCCCGCGCGCCTCGGCCGGCTCCTGGCTCCCCGCCGGCTACGCCGACTACGACGACACCGAGGCCCTGCGCTCCCTGGCCCCGGACCTGCCCGACCACGACGTCTACGTCTGCGGCCCGGACCCGTGGACCGACGCCGTCCTGCGCGCCGCCCGCCGCCTCGGCGTCCCCGCCCCTCGCCTGCACCGCGAGCGCTTCGCCTGGTAGCCGGGCAACGACGGCCATCCATGATCACCGAGAGCAATATTTTCGGCCACAGGGGTTACCTTGTGCCGACGTCCGGCCCGGGTGTCGGTACGCTGCGGGCATGGGCAATGCGCGGCGGTGCCGGTGAGCGCCACGGTCGCGGCGAAGCACTCCTGCCTGGCCTACGACGACCGGGCGGACCTGGAGTCGTGCGCGCGGGCCTACCTCGGCGCCGGCCTGGCCGCCGGGGAGCGGGTCCTGTATGCCGCGCCCGGCGGACCGGGCGGGCTGACCGGCTGGCTGGCCGACGCCGCGGTGACCGACCCCGATTCGGTGCTGTTCGTGGCGCTGGAGACCGCATACCCGGCCGGCACGCAGCTCGACCCGCAGGCCCAGGTGGCCGCGTACGCCGGGGCGACCGAGGCGGCGCTGTCCGCGGGTTACGCCGGGCTGCGGGTCGTGGCCGACGTGACGCCGCTGGTGAGCACCCCGGCCGGGCTGGCCGCCTTCGCGCGCTACGAGGCGCTCGTGGACAGCTACATCGCCGGCGCGCCGATGCGGGCCATCTGCGCGGTCGACCGCGGCGCGGCCGGGGACCGGCCGGTGGCCGAGCTGGCCTGCCTGCACCCCGCCGCCAACGTCGACGGCGTCCGGTTCACGCTGCGGTCCGGGCCGCCGGGCGGCCCCGCCGCCGTGCTCGCCGGCGAGCTGGACATCGCCGCCGACAGGCTGTTCCCGGTCGCCCTGGCCCACGTGCGGCCCAGGGCGGCCGGCGGGCGGATCGTGATCGACGCGGCCGGGCTGCGCTTCGCCGACCACCGCGCCCTGCTGCACCTGCACCGCTACGGCGAGGCGGCCGGGGCGATCGTCGTCCTGCGCACCCCGCTGCCCGCCGTGGCCCGGCTGGCCGAGCTGGTGGGGCTGGCGCGGGTGCGGGTCGAGGGGCCGCGATGAGGACCGGCGCCGCGGCCGCGCACACCGGCTACTTCCACGAGGCCATCCGCTACGACTCCGACGAGCACCTGCTCGCGGTCGTGCTGCCGTTCCTGCTCGGCGGTGCCGAGGCCGGCGAGCCGACCTTGGTCGCGTTCGGCGAGCGCAACGCCGCCCTGGTCCGCGCCGAGCTGCCGGCCGGTGCCCCGGTCACGTTCCTCACCGGCGGCCAGATCTACGCCCGCCCGGCCGGCGCGATCCGCTCCTACCGCCGCCTGCTGGCCGAGCACGCCGCCGCGGGCGCCGGGCAGATCCGCATCGTCGGCGAGCTGGCGCCCGACACGTTCGGCCCCACGTGGGACTGGTGGGCGCGGTACGAGTCGGCGGTCAACCACGCGTACGACGAGTTCCCGCTGTGGAGCATGTGCGCGTACGACGAGCGGATCACCCCGGCCGCGGTGCTCGACGACGTGGACCGGACCCACCCGCGCACCGCGCGGCCGGGCGACCGGCACGAGCCGAACGCGAGCTACCGCGAACCCGAGGATTTCCTGCTCGCCGGCCGTCCGGCCCCGGCCGACCCGATCCAACTGGCCCGGCCCGCCGTCGACCTGCTCGGCCCGTCCCCGGCGCGGGCCCGCGACACGATCCGCGCCGCGGGCGAGGACCACCTGTCGGCCCGCGAGATCGACGACCTCGTCCTGGCGGTCAGCGAGATCGTCACCAACGCCCACCTGTACGGCCGGGAGCCGATCCACGTGCGGGCGTGGACGGGCGCGGGCCGCATGGTGGTCACCGTCGCCGACCGCGGCGACGGCCCGAAGGACGCCTTCGCCGGCCTGCTCCCGGCGGCCAGCGACGCCTCCGCCGGCCTCGGCCTGTGGATCGCCCACCAGGTGTGCAGCCACGTGAGCCTGCACCGCGAGCCCGACGGCTTCACCGCCCGCCTGACGGTCGGCCCGCTCTGACCGACCCGGCTACCGTGAGGGCCCGGCAACCTGCACGGTGATCGGGAAGTCGACGCGCCGGCGAAGCTCGCGGCGACGACGTCGGCCGAATGTTCCGCATCGAACATCGTCCCAGTATGGCGCGGTCAGATGGTGGTGCGGACCTTCTCCTTGGGTAGCGTCATGTCGGCTTCTCCCGGGTTCCTTTGGTGGGCCGGCCGTGTGGTGCGGACCTCAGGCCGGCGATTGCGCGCAGCAGCGGTACCCCGCCGAGCAGGACGGCGGCGACGGGTATCGCCACGGTGGCGAAGGCGAGCGCGAGCACGGTGGCCAGCGCCGCGCCCAGCGTGAGCGCCAGCAGGAGGCCGGCGCCGCAGGCGAGCAGCTTGCAGCGGATGCGCACGGCGGAAGGCACGACGGGGCTCCTCAGCGCAGCAGCAGCACGGGCAGGGCGAGCCCCGCCGCGGCCACGACCAGCCCGGCGCCGGCCGCCATCCGGGTCGTCGCGACCGCGTTGACCAGGGCGCCCATCACGGAGCGGTCGCGGCAGAAGTACACCAGGAGGAACAACGCGACGGGGACACCGAGCGACAGCACGACCTGGCTCACCACGAGCAGGCCCGTCAGCGGCGCCCCGGCCAGCAGCGCGACCATCGCCGGCACCATCGTGACGAGCCGCCGCACCCGGCTGGGCACCCGCCGGCCCAGGAACCCCTGCATCACGAAGTCGCCGGCGAGGGTGCCGATGCCGGACGACGACAGGCCCGAGGCCAGCAGCGCCACCGAGAACGCGAGCGCGGCCGCCCCGCCGGCCCGTGCGGCGAGCTCCGCGTGCGCGGCGAGGATGTCGCCGGTCCACCCGCCGCCGGTGCGGGCGCCCAGCCCGGCCCCGAGCGCGATCATCGCCAGGTTGACGACCGCCGCGCCGCCCAGCGCGACGCCGCAGTCCAGCCGCAGGGCGCGGCGCACGAGCCCGGGGTGGCGGGCCGGGCCGGTGCGGCGGGTCAGCGCCGAGTGCAGGTAGATCGCGTGCGGCATCACGGTCGCGCCCACGATGCCCATGGCGAGCACGGCCGTCGCCGGGCCGTCCAGGCACGGGACCAGCCCGCCGGCCAGGCCCGCCGCCGACTGGTGCCCGACCGCGACGACGTCGTAGAGCACGCCCGCGCCGACGAGCAGTAGCGCGGCCACGGTGAGCAGCTCGAAGCGGCGGCGGCCACGGCGGCGCAGTTCCAGCAGCACCATGGACACGGCCGCGGTGACGAGGGCCGCCGGCGCGATCGGAAGGCCGAAGAGCAGGCGCAGCCCGATCGCGGCGCCCACGAACTCCGCCAGGTCGGTGGCGAGCACTACCAGCTCGGCCTGCGCCCACAGCACCCAGGTCGTCCAGCGCGGGAGCCGCTCGCGGCACAGCTCGGGCAGGCTGCGCCCGGTCGCCGCGCCGAGCTTCGCCGCCTGGAACTGCACCAGCACCGCGACGAGGCTCGCCGCCACCACGACCCACACGAGCAGATAGCCGCTGGTGGCGCCCGCGGTCAGGTTCGTGGCGACGTTGCCCGGGTCGACGTAGGCGATCGCCGCGACGGCCGCGGGCCCGAGCATCGGCGTGAGCCGGGCGGCGCCCGCACGGGCCGGCGCGGTCAACGTCATAGGCCCAACGGTGGGGGCCGCCCGGGTCGCCTCGCCTCACCTGGTGCGGAGTCAGGTGACCGTCGCGCCGGCCGTGGGCGCCCGGCGCCGGGTGAGGCGGCGGCCGGTGGGTGTACGACCGAACCACCATCCCCGAGTCCGTCGGCCGGGGCACCATAGCCGGCCGCTGACGGTCCGGCTGGCCCGCCGCCCGGGCACCGAGTCCGTCGCCGTCCACGTCGCCGGCGACATGCCCGCCATCCTGGCCGCCCGCATCCGGGCGCTGCTCGACCGGCGCTGACGCGGCCCGTTCAGGCGGCCCGGGCGGTGCCGTCCAGGGTGCGGCGGCGCAGTCCGGGCAGGTCGACGCCGAGGTCGTGCAGGACCTTGGCGGCCAGGCCCTCGCCCTCGCGCAGCAGCCCCAGCAGGATGTGCGCGGTGCCGATGTGCCCGTCGTGCAGCGCCGCGGCCTCGCGCACGGACAGCCCGAGGACCTTCTTCGCGCGCCGGCTGAACGGCACGCCGCGGGCCGGCGAGGATTCGGCGCGGCGGCGCAGCCAGCCGCGGCGGGTCGCGGGGCGGCCGGGCTCGTCCAGGGCGCCCTCGCCGAAGGCCTGCTCGACCTGGGTGCGCACGGCGTCCAGGTCGATGCCGATGGCGCGCAGGGCCTCGGCGTCGCGGTCGCCGAGCGGCTCGTCGTCGACCAGCTCGCGGATGCGCGAGCGCACGGCCTCGGCCCGCACGCCCGCGGCGCGCAGCACGGCGCCGGCCGGTCCCTCGTCGTCGGCGAGCAGGGCCAGGAGGAGGTGCTCCGTGCCGATGAACGGGTGGGCCATGGCCACCGCCTCGTCCCGGGCGCGGGCGACGGCGGATCGGGCCTGGTGGGTGAAGCGCTCGAACATCAGGGCTCCTTCGCGTGCTTCTGGTGGACGGCCTGGCGGGTCACGCCGAGCGCCTCGGCGATCTCCTGCCAGGACCAGCCCAGCCGCCGGGCGTTGCGCACCTGCACCGCCTCGAGGCGGTCGGCCAGCCGGCGCAGGGCCAGGACGGCCCGCAGGCCGGTCCCGGGATCCGCATCTCCCACGCTTGTCAACGTAGCTTGACACGGCCCCTGCGTCAACCTGTCTTGACGCCCGCCGCTAGTCGGCGACCTGCTCGCGCTGACGCCGCAGTCCCGACCCCACGTCGACGAGCGCGGCGACGAGGGCGACCAGGACGAAGCCGATCGTCACGTAGAGCGACGCGCGAAACGCCGACTCCCAGTCGCCGCCGGTGCCGGCCAGACGGCTGAAGAAGACGGATCCGACGGCGGCGATCCCGATCGCCGTGCCGATGCGCTGGGCGGTCTGCAGCACCGCGCCGGCGCTGCCGGCCCGGCGGACCGGCACCTCGGCCAGGGTGAGCGTCTGGTTCGGGCTGATCACCAGGCCGCTGCCGATCCCGGCGACGAGCAGCGGCAGCGCGGCGGCGAGCCCCGCCCCGCGCCCGGGCACCAGGTCCAGCGCGACCAGCGTCGCCGCCAGCCCCACGGCGACGAGCACCAGGCCGGAGGCGACCAGCGGGCGGCCGTACCGCACGACCGTGCGCCCGCCCAGCGCCGAGGCGGCCGCCGAGCCCAGCGCGAAGGGGGTGATGGCCAGGCCCGCCTGCAGCGCCGAGTACTGCAGGCCGCTCTGCAGCAGCAGCGTGTAGGTGAAGAAGATCGAGGTGAACCCGCCGAAGTAGCACAGGCCGACGAGCGTGCCGAGGCCGTACGAGCGGACCTTGAACAGGGACAGGTCGACGAGCGAGGTGCCGTGCCGGGCGAAGCGCCACTCCCAGGCCACGAACCCGGCCAGCACCACGGCCGCGGCCACGGCCAGCAGCCACTTGCCCGCCCCGGGCCACTGCCGCTCCTGCACCAGCGGCAGGAGCAGCAGCAGGACGCCCACGCCGAGCAGCACCACGCCGAACGGGTCGAGGCTCTCCCGCTCCCGGCGCTCCTCGGGCCGGCCCGGCAGCCAGCGCGCCGCGAGGGCGATCGCGACGGCCCCGATCGGCACGTTGATGTAGAAGATCCAGCGCCAGCCCTGCGCGGCGCCGAAGGCCTGGATGAGCAGCCCGCCGAGCAGGGGCCCGACCGCCGTCGACACCCCGATGGTCGCCCCGAGCAGCCCGAACGGCCGCCCCCGGTCGGGCGGCGCGAACAGCTGCTGGATCAGCCCGGAGACCTGCGGGTTCACCACCCCGGCGGCGGCGCCCTGCACGAGCCGCGCGGCGACCAGCCACAGCGGCCCGGTGGCCAGGCCCGCGGCCGCGCTGGCCAGCGTGAACACCACGAGCCCGGCGATGAACGCGTTGCGGCGCCCACGGGCGTCGCCGAACCGGCCGGCCGGCACGAGCAGCAGCCCGAACGTCAGCGCGTAGCCGGACAGTACCCACTGCAGCTCGCCCGAGCCGAGGTGCAGCTCGGCACGGATGGAGGGCAGGGCCACATTGACGATGCTGACGTCGAGCAGGGTCATGAACCCCGCGACCAGCGCCACACTCATCGCGCGCCATCGGTTCACCAGGACCGCAGTTCCCGCCCCCCGCTCCCGGCAAACGTCGTCTACGCTCGGCCACCGTGAAATACTGGGAGACCCGCGGTCCGGACGACGTCGCCGAGTGGCTGGATCAGGTCACGAGCCTGCCGTGGGCCGAGCCGTTCCCGGTCGCGCTGTGCGAGGAACGCTTCGGCTGGCGCACCGGCAACCCCACCGCGCGCACGGTGAGCGCCGAGCGGCCACGCCTGCCGTACGCCTGGAAGCACGTCGCCGGCGACAACGCGGACGGCACCGTATCCAACCTGCGAATCCGCCTCGACCAGTGGTTCGGCACCGAGGACGAGCCCGACGTCGACGACTCCCCCTCCTGGCTGCGCTACGACCTCATGCGCCGCGTCGCGGGCCAGCTCACCGACCTGTACGGCCCGCCCGACGACGCCCGTGACACGCGGCCACACGGCGAGAGCAGGTACTGGTACCGCGACGGCCACTTCCTCGTCGTGCACGCCGGCCCGTCCACGGTCACGCTCCAGTGCGGCCGCCGCCGCGGCGACGCCGTCGTGCGGTGGCCCGACCCGCAGCCGGGCCCGGCGTCGTGGGACGATCTCGCCGGCCGGATCGCCCGCGCGCTGCCCCGCCTGGGGCCGAACGTGATGCTGCACCTCACCGACCGCGACGACAACGGCCGCGGCGCCTACTACCAGTGGTGGGACGGCGGGCGTCAGCAGATGACGGAGTCGTACGGCGGCGGCGCGTCGCTCGGCATCTGGATGTACGACAAGGAAGACGAGACGGCGAAGACGGAGGCCGTCACGGCGGGCCTGCGGGCGCTCGCGGAGGCCGGCACCGCGGGACCGGACCGGCTCGGCTACCGCGCCCACGACGACTCCTACCCGGGCATCATGGTGCCGATCGACGCGCTGGGCCTGCCGTGGCGCACCGCCCCGGAATCGCTGTGGCGCACCAAGGACTCGGGCGAGCCGCTGCCGTGGCAGGCCGCCCAGCCCGGCGACACCAGCAGCTACGAGGCCCTCTTCGACCAGCCGCGCTTCGACGTCGAGCCGGTGGCGCTGGGCAGGTGGGACGTGGTGTGGGACGGCACCGGGTGGGGCAAGGGGCGCCACGCCCTCGAGGAGCGCGGCCCGCTGCAGGTGCTCGCCAAGGTCGACCGCCTCACCGCCGAGCGCATCGCCCTGTCCCTGACCGGCGTCGCGCTCCCGGCCTGATCGACGCATGGACATCCTCATCATCGGGGGCAGCGGCTACCTGGGCCGGGAACTGGTGCGCCAGGCCCGGGCGGCCGGCCACCGGGTCGCCGCGACCTACCACCGCCGCCCGGTCGCCGCCGCCGGCGTGACCTGGCACCCGCTCGACCTGCGCGACCGCCGCGCGGTGGCCGCGCTGAGCGCCGAGGTCGTCGTCAACGCGGCGTACCGGAAGGCCGAATGGGCCACCACGGCCGACGGCGCCCTGCACGTCGCGGCCGCGGCCGCCGCCACGGGCGCCCGCCTGGTCCACGTGTCCTCGGACGCGGTCTTCTCGGGCGCCGCGCGGTCCTACCCGGAGACGAGCGACCCGGACCCGGTCACGCCGTACGGCGCCGCGAAGGCCGCCGCCGAGACGGCGGTGCGCGGCCTGACCCCGTCCGCCGTCATCGCCCGCACGTCCCTCATCGTCGGCGACGGCGGCTCGGTCCACGAGACCCGCGTCCACGCCCTGGCCACGGGGGCTTCGGGCGGCGCGCTGTTCACCGACGACGTGCGCTGCCCGGTCCACGTCGCCGACCTGGCCGCGGCCCTGCTGGAGCTGGCCGCCTCCCCGTACGCCGGGGTCCACCACGTCGCCGGGCCGGACGCGGTGAGCCGCCACGAGCTGGGCACCCTGATCGCCCGCCGCGACGGCCTCGACCCGGCCCGCCTGCCCGCCGCCCTGCGCGCCGGATCGCCGGACCCGGGCCCGCTGGACGTCCGGCTGGACTGCACCGCCACCCGGTCCCGCCTGCGCACCCGCCTGCGGGGCGCCCGCGAGTTCCTGCGTTCCTAGCGTGGCAAGCTGTCCAGGTGGAGACCACCCGGCGGGCGTCGTGATCGACCTCGATCTGCCGGCGCCCCGGCCGGACGCACCTCGTGGGCGGCGCCGCCGGGTGGACCGCCGACCGGCGCTCGCCACCTCGCTCCTGCTGGCGGCCGCGCTCCTGCCGGCCGCCGACGCCCGCCTCTGCGCACCGGCCGCCCCGGCGATCACCGTGCGGGCCGACCACGCGAAGAGCGTGCGCATCGACGGCGATGTCGTCTACCTGCTGACCGCCGCGTCCGCTGAGTCGTACCGGCTCTCCGACGGGGCCCGGCGGTGGAGCGTCACCGTGGCAGGCCCGGCGCAGCTGGTGCACGCCGACGCCGAGCGGGTGGTGCTGGCCGGCAACTCATCGCTCGTCGGGCTCGACGCCGCCACCGGGGCCGAGGTCTGGCGCCGCACCGGCTACATGTCCGTGCCGGACGGCGACGCCACGGCGTCCGGGGTCCTGCTCGCCTCGCCGGTGACGCAGCTGCGGCTGGCCGGAATCGACATCCGCACCGGGGACGTGCGCTGGACGCTCGACGCCCCGAACACCTTGCTCCCCGCCGGCGACGACGTGCGGATCGCCGAGGTCGGCAAGGACGGCACGCTGCGGCTGCGCGACGCCGGGTCGGCCGCGCCGGTGTACACCGTCCGGCTGGACCTGCCGGGGTCGGTCAGCCGCGTCGACGTCGCCGGCGGCCGGGTGTTCACCTCCTGGTCCGGCCACGACGCGACGCGCGGTCTCACCGTGTCCGACCTGGCCACCGGCCGGCCGTTGTGGCGGCCTCCCGACGGGCCGGACGGCGGGATGTGGTGGTGCGGGCAGACGCTGTGCTCGATGACCGGGCTCGACACCTCCGGGCTGGACCCCGACACCGGCCGCGAGCGGTGGCGCCTCTACGGCTGGTCGCTGCTGACCCCGCTGGACGACCGGCACCTGCTGGCCACCCGCAACAGCGCCGACCCGGACCGGGGCGGGCTCGTCCTGGACACCGGGACCGGCCGGGTGCTGCAGACCATCGAGGGCTGGGACGTGGTCGGCATCGTGGCGTGGCCCGGCGTGCTGGTGGCGCGCCGCGACGCGAGGAGCGGGGGCGGGGCGATGGTGGCCCGGCTCGACGCCGCCACCGGCGCCGCCACCCCGCTCGGCCGGGTGCCGCAGTGGACGGCCTCGGCCCGCTGCGTCGCCTCCGCCCGGTACCTGGCCTGCCTGCACGGCCGGCTCTCCGTCTGGCGGCTGCCCCGCTAGCGGCGTCTCAGTCGCGGCGCTCCTGCAGGCGGCGCTGCTCCCGCCGTACCTCCGCGAAGGACTCCCGCTCGCGCACCAGCCACTCCGGCGGGTCGGCGGCCAGGGCGGCGATCTCCTCGGTGGTCAGCGCCTCCGTCACCCCGCCGCGGGCCAGCCCGCTGTTGGACACGCGCAGCCGGGCGGCGACCACGTTGCGCGGGTGCGGCCCGTCCCGGCGCAGGTCCACCAGCCACTCCGGGGGGTTGCGCTGCAGCTCGTCGAGCTCGTCGCGCGACACCAGGCGGTCCTGGAACTCCCGCGGCGTGGCCGGCAGGTACACATCGAGCTTCTGCGCGGCCGTTGCGGGCTTCATCACCTGGGGCTTTTTCGCCTTACTCACCGCCACAGCCTAGCCTTGGTGCCGTGACAGGCAGCGAGCAGGCGTTCCGGCTGACGGTGGTGCCCGGCGTCGTCATCGACAAATGGGCGCGGACGTGGGCGCAGCGGCGGCCGAAGACCGCCCTGGAGCTGGTGCCGGCCGAGGCCGCCGACGCGCCGGGGCTCATGCCGGAGCGGGCGGACGCCGGGCTGGTGCGCCTGCCCGTGGACCGCGACGTGCTGCACGCGATCCCGCTGTACACCGAGCAGACGGTCGTCATCGTCCCCCGCGACCACGTGCTGAACGCGGCCGACGAGCTGACCCTGGCCGAGATCGAGGAGATCGGCGACCCGCTGCTGTTCCCCCACGACGACGTCATCCCGTGGGAGAAGCCGCCACAGACTTCGGTCGAGCGACCGGAGACGACGGCGACCGCGGTCGAGTGGGCGGCGGCCGGCGTCGGGCTCCTCGTGGCGCCGCAGTCGCTGGCCCGGCTGTATCACCGCAAGGACCTGAAGTACCGCCCGGTCAGCGACGCCCCGTCGTCCTCGGTCGCCCTGGCCTGGCCCCGCGACGCCCACAGCGACCTGGTCGAGGAGATGATCGGCATCGTCCGCGGGCGCACGGCCAACAGCACCCGGGGCCGGCAGGGCCGCTGAACCAACGCTCATCCTTCGGGGTGAGCGCCGGTCCCGGCCGGTTGCCGAGCGCCGAAATAGCTCCGGGGTGGTGTGGGGCGGGGCGGCGCTCGGGTCGACGATGGGGCCTGATGGTTGGCCTTGCTTCCGCCGACGCCGTCGTGGGCGCGGCGGCGGGACTGCTGGTGGCGGCGCTCATCGTGGCCGCCGTCGCGTCCTACCTCGTCCGCGCCGTCGTCGTGCCGCTGTGCAAGACGGCGCTCATCGCCGACCAGCTCGCCGGTGGCCGGCTCGACCCGCGGCTGGTGCACACCGGGCTGGGCGAGATCAGCCGGCTGGGCCGGTCGGTCAACATCCTCGGCGCGTCGGTCGGGCGCGGGCTCGGCGGGCTGGCGCAGCTCGTCGAGGCCCAGACGGCGATGCGGCGGGTGGCCATGCTGGTGGCCCGCGGGGTGGGGCCGAGCGAGGTGTTCGACGCGGTGACCGGCGAGCTGGGGCGGCTGATCGGGGCCGACGGGGCGAACATCGTGCGGTTCGACAAGGACGAGTCAGGGGTGATCGTGGCCCTGTGGGGCTGGCCGGGACCGCTACTGCCGGTCGGGACGCGGATCTCGCTGCAGGGCGCGAGCGTCTCGGCGGCGGTACGGCGGACCGGCCGGGCGGCGCGGATGGACACCTATGAGGACCCGCTCGGGCCGCTGGCCACATTCCTGCGCGAGCAGGGCATCCGCTCGGCGGTCGGGGCGCCGATCTACGTCGAGGGCCGGCTGTGGGGCGCGGCCACGGCATCGATGGTGCGCGACGAGCCGCTGCCGAGCGACGCCGAGGCGAGGCTGGCCGACTGCACCGACCTGGTGGCGACGGCGATCGCCAACGCGGAGGCCCGCAGCGAGCTGCTCGACTCCCGGGCCCGGCTGGTCCTGGCCACCGACCAGACCCGGCGCCGGATCGAGCGGGACCTGCACGACGGCGTGCAGCAGCGGCTGCTGTCGCTCGGGCTCGAGCTGCGGGCGGCCCAGGAGGCGGTGCCGGACGCGCTGACCGAGGCGCGGACGCGGCTGTCGTCGGTGGTCGACGGGCTGACCGCGGGCATCGACGAGCTGCGCGAGATCAGCCGGGGCATCCACCCGACGATCCTCACGGACCGGGGCCTGACCGCGGCGGTGAAGGCCCTGGCCCGGCGCTCCGGGGTGGCGGTGGAGCTGGACGTACGGCTGCGTGAACGCCTGCCGGAGCCGCTGGAGGCCGCCGCGTACTACGTGATTGCCGAGTCCCTGGCCAACGCGGCCAAGCACGCCGAGGCGTCGCTGGTGCGGGTCGCGGTGACGGTGAGCGGCGAGCGGCTGTACGTGTCCCTGAGCGACGACGGGGTGGGCGGCGCCGACCCGGCCCGCGGCACCGGCCTGGTCGGCATCCGGGACCGGGTCCACGCCCTGGGCGGGACGATGCACCTGGACAGCCCGCCGGGCGGCGGCACGACCCTGGACGTCGCGCTGCCCCTCCCGTAGCGATCCCCCGGTCTTCGGTTGCCGCTCGCCGCGCGGCAACCGAAGACCGGGAAGAGCCGGGCAACCGCGCCGCTTCTGGCTTCCGCCCGGTGGTCCGGCGGGGCTACAACACGCGGGTCTCGGCGGGTGGGAGCTTGTCCCACCAGTGGCCGTAGCGGGCGTAGACCAGCGGCTCGCGGCCGGCCAGGAACGTGGTCAGGGCGGCCGCCTCCGCCTCCAGGCCGTCCCACGCCGCGGCCGGCAGCGGTTCGAACGCGGTCACCTCGATGCCGCGCTCGGTGGCTCGCCAGACGCCCGCCACATAGCCGTCGACGAGCACGGTCGGCAGCACGTCCCCGTTGCGCCGCGTGACGAGCGCCCGGTGCTGCGGCGGGAGCACCCGCCCGCGATCCTCGTACGCCAGCAGCACGCTGTCCCACATCGGCAGCAGCCGCGGTGGTGCCGGCACGTCCTCGTCCGGCAGCGGCGCCCCGGCCACGTCGACGAGGCCGGCGCCGGGCCGCTGCAGCTCGCCCTCCATGGCGGCGAGCGCCTCCCGCACCACCGAGCGGGGTAGCAGCCCGAACTGGGCGATGTCCCCGGGCGTCGCCGGGCCGAAGCCCGTCAGATACCGCCGGATCAGGTGAGGCACCGCCGTGTCGTCGATGCTACCGGCGTGCGGCGCGGCGACGAAGTTCGGTTTGGTGCCAAACGACCACGGCGGGCCGGCCGGGGCGTGCCACAGCGGGGCGAAGGTGCGGATCGCCCACCACACGCCCGGGTGCTCGACGCCGGCCCACTCGCCGAGGCGCCGCTGCAGCTCGGCGCCGGCCTGCGGTGACGCCGCGTACTCCAGCAGCCGCGGCACCAGCGCGTCGGCGTCGGCTGCGGACAGCCCGCTGGCGGTGAACCGCGGGTCGCCGAGGCGCGGGCCGCGCAGCGTGCGCCGCAGCGCGTGGTGGAAGGCCGGGTAGTCCTCGGCGGTCACGGTGTGCATGGCGATGCGCATGAGGGTGGCCCGCACGACGGACCGGTCCGCGTAGGCCGCGTCGAGTTCGGCCGGGTCGAAGGCGGCGAGGCGGTTCCACAGGGCGAGGTACGGCGAGGCGGGCTGCTGTGCCTGGAGTGCGACGGCCCGCCGTACCCCCTCGGCCGCCCCGATCGGCGCCCGCTCCAGCAGCATCTGCCGGGCGAGGGTGGCGCGGTTGAGCCGGCGCGGCGAAAGATCCACAGCCCCAGGCTACGACCCAGGGTCCGCGGGCCTCCAGGCCTGCGGGCTGCTAGACCCCGCCGGCCTCGCCGCCGTGCTGGAGGCCGCCGCCGGCTACCTGAAGGACGGGGACTGATCCGGGCCGGGCCGGCGAGCGGGGTCTGCCAGTACGCCTGCCCGCCGGCCCGGGTGGTGCGGAAGTGGTGCCGCTGAAACTTTCACGACTCCGACATCGAGGCGCCCATGCCGTTGCCGGTGGTGAGGAAGTCGGTGGCGGGCAGGGTGCCGTCCGGGCGGCGGGCGCCCTGCGCGGCCGCGGCGTCGGCGTCGGCGTCGGCGTCGGCGGAGCGGAACATCGCCGCCGTCCAGCTCCCCTCGTCCCAGGTGTTGCGGCTGGTGTGCGCGGCAGAGCCCATCGCCACCGAGCGGTCGTTGCCGATGGACACGTTGCTGCGCAGGGTCGCGGGCGTGGCCGGCATGGCGAAGCCGACGGCGCCGTTGCGGAACGCGGTGTTGTTGCTCAGCCGCAGCTCGCCCGGGTTGCCGCCGTCGGCGAAGCCGTGGTGGACGTTGTCCCAGGCGGCGTTGTGCCGCACGGTGTGCCCGGCCCCGGCCGGCGGGCTGCCGCCGCCGAAGGTGAAGCCGTTGCCGTTGCCGTTGCTGCGCCAGCCCTCGACGTTCCAGCGGTTGACGCCGTTGCCGTAGGCCCAGTTGTGCTCGACGGTGACGGGGCTGGCGAAGTCGCCGAAGTCGAAGCCGTCGTCGGCGTTGTCGAAGGCCCGGTTGCCGCGCACCACGTTGCCCTCGCCGGCGCCGAACTTCACCGCCAGCCCGACGCCGGACTCGCCGTGGCCGGCCGGGTCGTGGTTGTTGAAGAAGTCGCTGTCCAGGACCTGGTTGCCGGTGGTGCCCGGGTCGCGCAGGGTGAGCCGCTTGCGCCACAGCGCGCCCGGCGCACCGTCCCACGACTCCAGCGCCTCGGCGAGGTCCGGGCACCGCGGCGTCGCGCGCAGGGCCCGCACCAGCCCGCGCGCCGCGTCCAGCTGGGATCGCATGCGCTGTACCCGTACCGCCGCGTGGTTCGCCTTGACCCCGAGCGCCGCGGCCAGGTCGGCGCGGCTCAGCTGCCCCGTCGCCTCCTGCCACCACAGGGCCAGCAGGTGCCGGTCGCCGTCGTCGAGCCACACGGTGGCCTCGGCCAGCTCGCGGCGCTGCCCGGTGAGCAGCAGCCCGGTGAGGCTGCGCTCGACGAAGTCGCCGCCGGGGTCGGGCAGTTCCTCGGGCACCTCCCGGGCCGGCGGGTGGTGCCGCACGATCCCGCGCCGGTGCAGCTGGACCTGCCGGAACGCGATCGCCACCACCCAGGAGCGCAGCCGGTCGGGCTCCCGCAGCCCGGGCAGCCCGCGCACCACCTGGATCATCGTCTCCTGCACGACGTCGTCGACGTCGGCGTGCCCGCGCAGCGCCCGCGCGACGACGTTGTAGACCAGCGGCAGGTGCGCGGCGAGCAGCTCCTCCAGGGCCCGCTCGTCCCCGCCCTGCGCGGCCCGTACGAGCGCCTCGCCCTGCGTCACGCCGCCGAATGCTGGCACAGCCGAAACGGCCTGTAAAGCGCGGCGAATTCGTGTTGTCGCACCGGTCCGGGGCGCATCTACCCGAGAGGGGAAGCCCTGCGGCGGGCCGGTTTCCGGGATGAGGGACCGGGTACACAGCGGGCATGACGGGTGACGTTCTCGTTCGGGCCGCGCTGCTCGGGGCCTCCGCCGGGGCGCGCAGCACGGCGCCGCTCGCCGTGCTCGCGGCGCGGCACGGCGGGTGGCTGCGCGGGTTGAGCTCCGCCGCGGCGCTGGGCGAGCTCGTGCTCGACAAGCTGCCGCAGACCCCGAGCCGGCTCGCGCCCGGGCCGCTGGCCGGGCGGCTGGTGTCCGGTGCCCTGGCCGGCGGCGCGTACGCGCACCGCCGCGGGGTGGGCGTCGTCGCCCCGGCGGTCGTGGCGGCGGTGTCCGCGCTGGCCGCCAGCCACGCCGGGGCGATCCTGCGGGACCTCGCCGCCCGCCGCAACTTCGGGCCGCCCGCCGCCGTCGCCGAGGACGCCGCGGCCGCCGTGCTGGCCTTGAGCGCCGTGCGGTAACCCGGTTCGCGCCGGTCACTCCTCCGGCAGGGCGGCGTCCGTCGTCGGCGCGTGGCGGGGAATCAGCAGGGCGAGCAGGGCGGCGGCCACGGCGGCGCCGGCGCAGATGGCGAAGAGGGTGCGGTAGCCCGACAGCGACGGCAGGGCGTGGCCGGCCAGGTCGATGGTCATGGCGGCCAGGATGGCGCCGCCGATGGCGCTGGCCAGGGAGCTGCCGACGCTGCGGAACAGGGCGTTGAGGCCGTTGGCCGCGGCCAGTTCCGAGCGCGGGGCGGCGTGGATGATGAGGCCCGGCATGGCGGCGTAGGCGATGCCCGTGCCGGCGCCGGAGATGGTCGCGCCGAGCACGACCTGCCAGAGGCTGTCGGTGAGCACGATGCGCGTGGCGAAGCCGGCGGCGATGATGAGCGAGCCGACGATCAGCGCGGTGCGCGGGCGCAGCCGGGCCGACAACGGGGACAGCAGCAGCATCGCGATGCCGCCGGGGAGCATACACAGGCCGCCGGCGAGCACGGACTGGCCGAAGCCGTAGCCGGTGGCCTTCGGGGCCTGCACGTAGGACGCGGTGCCGATGAGGGTGGCGAAGAGCGCGAAGCCGACGCACAGGGACGCCAGGTTGGTCATCAGCAGGGCGGGCCGGACGGTGGTGCGCACGTCGACGAGCGGCGAGGCGATCCGCAGCTCGGCGAGGACGAAGACGACCAGCAGTACCGCGGCGGCAACCAGGAGGCCGATCGTGAGCGGATCGGTCCAGCCCCACGAGTCGCCCTGGGCCAGGGGCAGCAGCAAGGCGAGCATGGCGGCGCCGAGCAGGGCGGTGCCCACGAGGTCCATGCGGCCCTTCGCGACCCGGGCGGGCTCGCGGACCAGCAGCACGATGCCGGGCACGGCGAGCACGCCGCCGGCGACGCAGATCCAGAACAGGACGTGGTAGTCGGCGTACTGCGCGATCAGGCCCGCGAGAGGCAGGCCGAGCGCGCCGCCGACGCCGAGCATGGCGCTGATCAGGGCGATGCCGGCGGGCGCGTGCTCCTTGGGGAGGGTGACGCCGATGAGGCTGATGCTCAGCGGCACCGCGGCGACCGACAGGCCCACGACGGCCCGGCCGATGATCATGACGGTGAGGTTGGAGGCCAGGGCGCAGATCAGCGAGCCGGCGACCAGGGCGGCGAGGGTGACGAGCACCATCCGGCGGGTGCCGTAGAGGTCGCCGAGCCGGCCGAACGCGGGCACGGCGACCGCGCCGACGAGCAGGGTCGAGGTGAGCACCCAGGCGATCCCGTCGCCGCCGGCGTGCAGGTCGACGGCGATCTCGGACAGCACCGGCACGAGCAGGGACTGCGTCAGCGAGACCATGAGCGCCGCGGTGCCGATGACCAGCACGACGACGATCTGGCCCGCGGTCCAGGACTGCTTCTGCGGCGTCCGGGGCGGCGCCGTCGCGTCCAACCTCACCGTCATGATCAAGCTCCATCAGCATGGGGGAATGTGGCACAATCTGCCACGAGGCAGAGCCTGCCACGTGCTCGTTGCCATTCGGTGTCCGGCGGGCGTCATGAGATCGTGATCACACGCGGAAAGGGGCGCAGCGATCGAGAGCCTGAGGGAGCGCAAACGGGAGCGCAACCGCGCGGCCACCGTCGAGGCGGCGTGGCGGCTGTTCATCGAGCGCGGCTACGACCACGTGACCGTGCAGGACATCTGCGTCGCGGCCGACATCGCGCCGAGGACCTTCCACCGGTACTTCCCGAGCAAGGACGACGTCGTCGCCGAGCCGATACGCCGGATGACCGCGCTGGCCCTCGAGCGGATCGCCGCCGCACCCGACGGCACCCCGGACGCGGCCGTCATGCGGCAGGCGCTGCTCGCCGTCGGCGGCTTCGTGGTCGAGCACCGCGAGCTGCTCACCGGCCTGCGCACGGTCGCCCTGCAGTCCAGCCACCTGCGGGCCAATCCCCCGGGCGTGCGCCCCGACCAGGAGGCCGGGCTGGTCGCCCAGCTGGCCGGGCGCGGCGAGCGCGACCCGGCCGGCTGGCGGCTGCGGCTGCTCGTCGCGTGCGCGGTGGCGGGCTTCCGGGTGTGGTACGAGGACTACTTCCGCGAGGCCCCGCCCGACCCGCTGGCCCACCTCGACGCGGTCCTGCACGCGGCGGTTGACCCTCACGCGGGGTGAGACGCAGGCTGGCACCATGCGACGCCGAGGAGTCCTCTACGACGTGGGCCGGGTGCTCAACCTGCAATGGCGCCCCGTCTTCGACCAGGCCGCGGTCCGCCACGAGCTGCGCACCATTCGCGACGACCTGCACTGCAACGCGGTTCGCCTCTGCGGCCGCGACCCGGCGCGCCTGACCGCCGCCGGGGAGGAGGCGCTGCGGCTCGGGCTCGAGGTGTGGTACTGCCCGGAGCTGTGGAACCGCCCGCCCGCCGCCACGCTGCGGTACCTGGCCACGGCCGCGCGGGCGGCCGAACAGCTGCGCCGGAGGTGGCCGGACCGGGTGGTGCTGAGCGTGGCCACCGAGGCCAGCATGTTCGTGCGCGGGATCATCCCGGGCCGCACCCTGGCCCGGCGCACCGCCAACGCCCCCGCCGCGCTCCGGGCCGGCCGCCACACCGAACCGCTGGCCCGGTTCCTGGCCGGCGCCGCCCGGGTCGCCCGCGCGGAGTTCGGCGGCGCCCTGACCTATGCGTCGCTGCCGTTCGAGCGGGTCGACTGGGCACCGTTCGACTTCGTGGGCGTGGACCACTACCGGTACGCGCCGACCGAGGCGCACTACGAGTCGGCGCTGCGCCACAAGCTGGCCCACGGCAAGCCGGTCGTCGTGCTGGAGTTCGGGATGCGCACGTACCGCGACGCCGAGCACGACCCGACCATGCTCATCCGCGGCATCACGAACTGGGGCACCGTCGCCCTCAACCGGGTGCCGGTGCTGGGCCGCCTGGTCCGCCCCCGGCTGCTGCGGGGCGAGCACGTCCGCGACGAGGAGTACCAGGCCCGGCGGGTCGTCGAGGACCTCACGATCCTCGACGCCGCCGGGGTCGACGGCACCTTCGTCACCCAGTTCGTGGAGCCGATGTCGCCGTACTCCCCCTCGCCCCGCCACGACCTGGACATGAACGCCTTCGCCCTGGTCCGCACGCTGCCGGACGGCTCGTGGCAGCCCAAGGCGGCCTTCCACGCCGTCGCCGGCTTCTACGCGAGCACCTCCGCGAGGAACCCGGTCGAATCCCGCCAGGACCGCCCGTCGGCGACCGGGCTGTAGTGCGGGGTGCCGACCAGGGTGAACCCGTGCTCGGCCCCGGCGTACAGGTTCACCTGCCAGTCGAGGGCCGGCCGGGTGCGCAGCTCGCCGGCGAACGCCACGATGGCCTGGTCCGGCACCACCTCGTCGCTGCCGCCCGCGCAGATCAGCAGCGCGGCCGTGATGGCGTCGACCTCCGCGGGCTCGTGCGCGATCAGCGCCCCGTGGTAGGACACGACGCCCTTGAGCGCGGCCCCGGTGCGCGCGAACTCGAGGGCGCAGCTGCCGCCGAAGCAGTACCCGATGACGGCGATCCGGTCCTTGTCGACCGCGGGGTTGCTCGCGACCATGTCGTACGCGGCGCGCACCCTCCCCCGCATGAGGGCCGGGTTCCCGTAGTACTTCCCCGCCTCGGCCGCCGAGTCGGTGGCGTTGTCGAAGCGCCGCCCGACGCCGTACACGTCGGCGGCGAAGGCGTAGTACCCGAGCCGGGCCAGCATGTGCGCCCGCGCCTTGGGGTACTCGCGCAGCCCGGTCCAGTCGTGGATGACGATGACGGCGGCCTTGGGCCCGCTCGCCGCGGCGTCGTGCACCGCGAACCCCTCCAGGGCCTGCCCGTCGTGCTCGTAGGCGACCACCGCCTCTTCGATGCGCGCCCCGGGGCGCTCGGCCACGACGTCGATGAGCTGCTGATGCGCAGCCGAGAAGTCGGTCATGCCCCGACAATACGGAACCGTCCCCGCTCACCCGCCGCCCGACCAGCCCGACCAGCGCGCCACGTCGATCGCGAGCAGGGCGCCGCGCAGGGAGAACTGGGGGTAGCGGGCGGTGAGCAGCGCGACGGCCCGGCCGGCCTCGTCGCCGGCCGGGTCCAGTTCCCGCGCGGTGCCGTCGGCCCTCGCCCACCACAGGGCGGACCAGTCGTCGTCGTAGTGGTCGACCAGCACCGCGGCCCTCGGGTTGGCCCTGAGGTTGGTCAGGCGGCGCAGCTCGGTGCTGCGCTTGGGCTTGGCGTCCACGCCGTGGTAGATGGTGTCGCCGTCCAGGGCGAAGACGATCGGGACCACGTGCGGGACGCCGTCCGGGGTGGCCGTGGCCAGGCGGGCCACGCGGGCGGCGGCGAAGCGGGCCTTCGCCTCCGCGGTCATGCCGATTCGCCGGCGAACACGGCGATGGCGTGCTCCCACTCGTCCAGGGCGCGTTCCACCGTGGATCGGGGCCCCGACGGGAGCCAGTGGCTCGCGCGCTGGACACCGGCGTCGTGGAGGCGTTGCAGTACCAGGGGATCCGCCGGCGCGGAGAGGACCTGCACCTCGATCGGGCGCTGGGCCCGGGACCGCAGCTCGGTGATGCGGTCGAAGATGGCCTCCTCGTAGTTGGGGAACCATGCGTCGCCGAAGGCCAGGACACGGTCCAGCACGGTCGGGCCGGTGCCGCCGACCAGGATCGGCGGGTGGGGGCGCTGGGCCGGCTTCGGGTAGGACCAGATGCGGTCGAACGAGACGTGCTCGCCGTGGTAGGTCGCCTCGTCGGACGTCCAGATGGCCCGCATCGCGTCGATGCGCTCGCGCATGATCGTCATGCGCCGGCGCGGGTCGGTGCCGTGGTTGCGCATCTCCTCGCGGTTCCAGCCGGCGCCCACGCCGAACTCGAACCGGCCGCCCGAGAGGTGGTCCAGGGAGGCTACCTCCTTGGCGGTGATGATCGGGTCGCGCTCGATGACGAGGCAGATGCCGCTGCCGATGCGCAAGCGGCTGGTGGCGCAGGCGGCGGCGGTCAGGGCGACGAACAGGTCGTAGGTGTGCCAGTAGCGGCGCGGGAGCTCGCCGCCCTGGTACGGCGTGTCGCGGCTGGCCGGGATGTGGGTGTGCTCGGCGAAGAACAGGGCCGTCTGGCCGCGCTTCTCGACCAGGCGGGCCAGGGCGCCCGGGGGCATGGCGTTGTCGGTGGGAAAGTAACCTACTCCGAAGTCCATGCCGCCTTGCCTACCCAGCCGCGGCCGGAATAGCGGCCCGCTGCTCCTGCAGCCAGCGGTCCAGGTCGGGGCCCGGCATCGGGCGCGCGTAGTGGTAGCCCTGGGCGATGTCGCAGCCCAGGCTGCGCAGCGCGGCGGCGTGCGCGGTGCCCTCGACGCCCTCGGCGACGACGGTCATGCCGAGGTTGTGGCCGAGCTCGATGGCGCCGCGGACCAGGATGGCGTCGTCCTGGTCGGTGTCCATGTGCTGCACGAAGGTGCGGTCGACCTTCAGCTCGTCGACCGGCAGCTGCTTGAGGTAGGCCATCGAGGAGTAGCCGGTGCCGTAGTCGTCGATGGACAGGTGGATGCCGAGGTCGTGCAGCTCCGTCAGGGTGGCGGTGGCCTGGGCCGGGTTGGCCATGACGGCGGACTCGGTGACCTCCAGGCGCAGCAGGCGGGCCGGGACGCCGTGCTCCCGCAGCAGCCCGGTGACGTGGCGGACCAGCTCGCTGTCGAGCAGGCAGCGCGGGGAGAGGTTGACCGCGACCGGGATCGCCAGGCCGCCGTCGAGCCAGCCGCGGACCTGCTGCAGGGCGAGGCGCAGCACGTAGAGGGTGAGCCGGTTGATGAGGCCGGTGTTCTCGGCGACCGGGATGAACTCGGCCGGCGAGATCGGGCCGCGGGTGGGGTGCTGCCAGCGGACCAGGGCCTCCACGCCGTGCAGGCCGCCGTCGCTGAGCCGCACCTTGGGCTGGTAGTGCAGGGTCAGCTGGTCGGTGGCGTCCAAGGCCCGGCGCAGGTCGCCGAGCAGCAGCAGGCGGCTGCTGTCGTCGGTGTGCATGCTGGGCCGGTAGAGCGTGACGCCGCTCTTGGCCTCCTTGGCCGCGTACATCGCGATGTCGGCGCACCGCAGCAGCGCCTCGGCGGTCTCGCCGTGCTCGGGGCAGCCGGCCACGCCGACGCTCGCCTCGATGTCGACGGTGACGTCGCCGAGCACGAAGCTGCGGTGCAGGTCCTGCTGGAGGCGCTCGGCCAGGACGAGGGCGGCCTCGGGCGGGGCGCCCGGCAGCAGGACGGCAAACTCGTCGCCGGAGAGCCGGGCCACGGTGTCGCCGGCCCGCAGCGCCGCGGTGGTGCGGGCGGCGACCTGGCGCAGCAGCTCGTCGCCGTACTGGTGGCCGAGGGTGTCGTTGACCTCCTTGAACCGGTCCAGGTCGAGCATGAGCACCGACGCGGGGGCGCCGGAGGCGGCGGCCTCGGTGACCCTGCGGGTGAAGAGCACCCGGTTGGGCAGGCCGGTGAGGGCGTCGTGGTGCGCCTGGTGCTCGCTGTCCGCGGCCTGGCGCAGCAGCCGGCGCTGGAAGCCGGTGGCCACCAGGGCGAGGGCGACGACGAGGAGCAGGCCCGCGGTGGTGCCGGTGACGGTGGTGGTGAAGACGAGGGACTCGACGCGGCGCAGGTCCTGGACGTTCTCGGCGGCCACGGCGGCGTGGGCGGCGTTGGCGTCGCGGACCTCGCGGGTGAACTCGTCGAAGGCCGGGTCGGTCACCTCGCGGTCGATGCGGTTCACCTCGGGCGTGTCACCGGCGTCGGCGGCGGCGAAGAGCGCCGCGGCGCCGGCCATGTAGCGCTCGTGCAGCGTGCGGACGCGGCGCACCAGGTCGCGGTCGGCGGCGGTGCCGAGCCGCTCGATGTCGGCGAGGGCGGTGAGCAGGTTGACGCCCGCGACGGCGTGGTCGGACAGCACGCCGGGGCTGGGCCGGACGCGGTACTGCCGCTCGCTGAGCTCCTCGTCCTTGACGGCGTCGTAGGCCCGGTCATAGGCGGCGGCCAGGCCGGCGGAGCGGGCGACGGTGTCGGCGGCGCGGTGGGTGCGCGCGACGCCGGCCAGGCTGAGCGCGGCGAGGGCGAGCACGACGACGGACAGGCCGATCGCGGCCACCCGGCGTACCTTGTGCGCACGCGGTGTCGGCACCGTCCCCTCCCGTCCGGCCTGCCGGCCTCGACGACTCATCGGCAGGGGGCGGACGGACTTGACCCTGCCGGTGCCCGCCACGGTATCCCCGGGATCCCGCCCGATCCGCCGTTCCGCCGTTTCGCAACCGCCTCACGCGGCGGCGAGCAGGGCCTCCACGGCCTCGGCGACGGACCCGGCGGCGATGTCGGGGCGCGGGTCGGGCGCCGCGCCCGTCCGCGTGATCCACGCGGTGCGCAGGCCGGCGGCGGCGCCCCCGGCGATGTCGTGCGCCAGGCTGTCGCCGACCATCCACCCGCCGCCGTCCGCGCTCAGCCCGCAGCGCGCGGCGGCCAGCCGGAAGATGCCCGGGTCGGGCTTGCGCAGGCCGACGTCCTCGGAGATGCACCAGGCGTCGACGTGCCGGTCCAGGCCGGTGTTGCGGATCTTCCCGAGCTGGTTGCCGGTCGTACCGTTGGTCACGATCCCGACCCGCCAGCCCGCCGCCCGCAGCCCGGCCAGCGCGGCCAGGTCCTCGCCGCGGCACCGGACGAGCTCGGGCATGCGCCGCCGGTACTGCCGCCACAGCTGCTCGCCGGACGCGCCCAGCCCGAACCGGTCCCTGACAAGGTCGAAGAACCCGCCGCGCGGCCCCTCGTGCCGCGCGTCGGCGGCCACCAGCCAGGCGGCGTCCACGCCGTGCTCCGCGGCGAACTCCGCCGCCCACGCGCCGAACGCGAGGTCCCGCTGCACGAGCGTGTTGTCGAGGTCGAACAACGCGAGCAACTGCACGGCGGGACGCCCCTTACCACGTATCGTCGCCCGTTCATCGCACGACGAACCGTAGCAAGGGGCGGGCGGTTCAGCAGGCCGGTGCCGTGCCGCCGGTCGTGCCCGAGACGTAGGAGTGGCTGATGTACTGCCCGGTGCCGACCCGGTCCCACCGGGTGGTCGTGCCGTACGGCCCGGCGACCGACTGGCCGGTGACCCAGCACTCGATCGGCACCTGGGCGTACGTGGCCGCGTAGCCCTTGCTCGCGAAGGAGGTGCCGGCGCCGGCCCGGATGTTCAGCGGGCCGCTGCCGATGATGCCGCGCACCCCGCTGCCGGTCCACAGGTAGGCCACGTCGACCCAGGAGTTGTCGGTGAGCTGCAGGCCGTCCCAGAACACGCCGTCGGCGAGGTCGATGCCGGCCGGGTTCGCGACGGCGCGGCCGAACTGGTCCTTGCCGCCGTTGTAGCCGTCCTGGTACGCGGCCTGGGCCTCGGGGCGGCCCTGCGGCAGGTCCTTCCACGACTGGCGGGTGGCCGCCGGGTTCCAGTAGTCGTCGGTGGTGTTCCACGGGCCGACGTCCCAGACCGGGGCGAACTCGCAGCGGGAGCCGGAGGTGGTGCAGACCCGCACGGTGTAGTCGCCGGTGCCCTTGGGGGCCAGGCCGCGGCCCGAGGGCAGGGCCACGAAGTGGTCGCGGCTGGCGATGACGTGCCCGTTGGCCGTGGTACCGCCGACGAGCCCCTCCCTCGTGGCGTACACCCGGTAGACGTTGCCGGCCGCGGCGAGCCCGGCCGGCGGCGGCGGGCCTTCCACGGCCACCAGCGCGACCGCGGCGACGGCGGCGGAGGCGCCGGTGAGGACGATGCGCACCTGCACCGCCGGCACGTCGCGCGCGAGCGACGTGCCGGCCGGCGTCCACTCCGACCACGTGCCGTCGGGGGCCTGGCCGCGGTACTCGACGCCGACCCCGGTGGTGGCGCCGGTGGTGAGCGCGCGCACCTGGTTGACCGGCACCGCCAAGGGGTGCGGGGCGAGCAGCAGCATGCCGGAGACGACCGGGGCCCGCTGCCCGTCGGGCACCCGGGCCGGGTCGGCGATGCGCAGGGCGCCGGTGCTCCAGGCGACGTTGACGTCGTCGTCGTCGATCGCGGTCAGCGTCGCGAACCAGGTGTTGGCGGACGGCGGCTCCGGCGCGGCCGCGGCGGGGGTGGCCGCGGTGGCCACGATCAGCGCCGCGAGGCCGGATGTGACAAGTTTTCGGGGGGTCACCATGCGGTGAAGGAAAGCACCGATATCGATACTCGTCAAGATGTCATGGTCCGCAGCACCATCTCGACCAGGGTGTCCACGTCCGCGTCGACCATCGGCTCGCCGGTCATGCCCATCCGGTGCAGCAGCGTGCCGACGACCACGTCGATGAAGAACAGCACCCGCCGCTCCGGCTCGCCGAGCGCCTCCTGCAACGCCAGCCGGTACGGGTCCTGCAGCCGGGTGGACAGGATCTCGCGCAGCGCCGGGTCGTTCACCGCGTCGGTGAACACGCCCGCGAACGCGGCCCCGATGCCCGGCTCCCCGACCTTGCCCGCGATCCACCGGATCGCCCCCGCGAGCATCTCCTCCCGGCTCCCGCCCTCCAGCGGCGCCGGCCCGAACGCGTCGACGAGACAGGCGGTGATCAGCGCGCCCTTCGACGGCCACCGCCGGTAGATCGTCGTCTTGGCCACGCCCGCCGCGGCGGCGATGCGGTCGACGGTGGCGTGCGCGTACCCGAGCTCGTGCACCGTGCGCAGCGCGGCCGCGAAGACGGTGCCGTCGACCCCGGAGCGGGGGCGGCCGGGCGGGCGTGCGGGCGAGGTCGGGCTTGCCATGCCCACACCTTACCGAGTTATGCTACCTCTGGTATCGATACTAGAAGTATCGTAATTATCGCCCGAGGAGCCCGCCATGAGCCGCCCGCCGCTGGGAATCCGGATACTGAGCGCCCTGCGCTCCGAGCCCGACTGGTCGACGATGTCGGCCGAGCGCCTGGCCGCCTTCGCCGCCGCCGAGAACCGCAAGCGCTCGGCCCGCCTGACCCGCCTCGTCTCCGGCTTCCCCGACCGCGGCGCCACCATCGCCTGGCAGCGCCTCGACCTGCCCGGCCGCGCCGTCCCGGTCCGCGTCCACCGCCCGGCCGGCCACGACGCACCCCTGCCCCTGGTGCTGCACATCCACGGCGGCGGGTTCGTCGGCACGGCCACGCAGAGCGACTGGATCAACAGCCATCTCGCCGCCCACCTGCCCGCCGTCGTCGTCTCCGTCGAGCACCGCCTGATTGCCCCATCGGTACCGCTCGCAGCCGCCGTCGACGACGGCTGGGACGTCCTGCGGCTCGTGCTGGAACACGCCGGGCAGTGGCGGATCGATCCGTCGAGGGCCACGGTCTTCGGCGAGAGCGCGGGCGGGGCGGTCGCCGCCCTGTGCGCCCTGCGCGCCCGCGACGCCGGCCTGCGCCTGCGGGCCCAGGTCCTGGTCAACCCGGCCGTCGACCTGACGGCCACGGCCCTGGACTACGCCTCCGTGCGCGAGCACCCCGACAGCCCGACCCTCACGGTCGCCACGGTGCGGTTCTTCCGCGAGCTCGCCGTCCCGGAGGGCACCGACCCGCGGCCGCTCTCCCCGTTGTACGCCGACAGCCTCCGGGACCTGGCCCCGGCCCTGGTGGTGGTCCCCACCCTGGACCCCCTGGCCGACCAGGGCCGCCGCTACGCCGAGCGCCTGCGCGCGGCCGGCACCCCGGCGGAGCTGACCGAACACCCGGGCGCGGTGCACGCCTTCGTGAGCATGCCGGGCGTCGTGCCGCAGGCGAAGGCCGCCCGCGACGAGATCACCGGCTTCCTCCGCGCCCGCCTCGCCGCTTGAAACGGGCCGCACGGGGACACGGAATCGCGGGGTCATCGGTGTACGGTGTGCCGGTGAACGAACGGATGCGCACCGCTACCCCCAAGCGCCCGGGCGCCGAGCCGCCTGCCCGCACCAAGGCCGACAAGCGCGCACTGGCCAAGGCGGCCAAGGCTCGGGCGGTCCGCGCCGCCAAGATCCGGCAGGCCCTCACCATCGCCGGGGCCGCGGTGGCCGTCGTGGTGATCATCGTCGCGCTGGCGCTGTGGGGACCGTTCGGCGACTCCGCTCCGTCGTCCACCGCGACCGCCTCCGGCGCGGCCACCACCGAGGCCGCCGCCCCGACCACGGCCGCCGCCTTCCCGCCCCTGCCGCCGGACGCCGACCCGGCGCTGGCCAAGAAGCCCGAGGTGAAGGCCGGCGGCGGCAGCCTCACCTCACTCGTGTCGAACACCCTCATCGAGGGCAAGGGCGAGGCCACCAAGTCGGGCCAGACCATCACCGTGAACTACGTCGGCGTCAGCTACGCCGACGGCAAGCAGTTCGACGCCTCCTGGGACCACTCCCAGCCGTTCAGCTTCCAGGTCGGCGGCGGGCAGGTCATCAAGGGCTGGGACCAGGGCCTCATCGGCGTCAAGGTGGGCAGCCGCGTCCAGCTCGACATCCCGGCCGCGCTGGCCTACGGCGAGAACCCCGGCGGCGGCCGCCCGGCGGGAGCGCTGCGCTTCGTCGTCGACGTCCTGGCTGCGAGCTAGCTGGCCGTTGGCCGGAGTTCACCGGGGGTTCGCTCGGCGCCCACCGTGAACCCCGAGGCTGCTCAGGGAACGCATTCGCGTTCGTCCTGAGGAGCCGTCAACCCGGGGCGGGCAGGTCGACGCACAGGCGGGTCGGGAACGCCGGCTCGACCGAGGCCACCTGCCCGCATCCGGGGCCCGTGCTGCCCGAGACCGTCGTCCAGCCGTGGCCCTCGGCGAAGCGCATGAAGTACCGCCGGATCGTCGTCCTCGGCGTGCACCCCGGCCGGCCGCCGGCGCCGCACGCCACCGGGTCGTCCGGGACGGTCATCACCAGCCAGGTGCCGTCGCACGCCTCGACGCTGCCCTGCGAGTGCCGGGACACGTCGAGCCCCCGCACGGCGGCCCGCACCCAGGTGCTGTCGCAGTGGTCGGCGGGCGGGTCACACCCGAGCTCCTTGTCGCATTTGCGGTACTGCGCCCCCGCCGGCGTCCACGCCTCCTCATTGAGCACGAGCATCCGTTCGCCGAGCGGCGCGGGGGCGGTGAGCGTGGCGACCCCGGGTGCCTTGGACGGGCACCCCTTCACGACGACCTCCTGCACGACGCTGGCGTACACGCGCCCGTCCTCCTCGGTGTACCGGTCGATCTTCGGCTCGCGCGAGCAGCCCTCGCGACCCGTGGCGACCTCGACGTCGACGAGGGCGGTGCGCGCGTCCGGTCCCGGCCGCACGCCGGTGACGGTGACGGCGAAGGTCCCCCACTCCGGCCGGCCGGGGTCCACGGTGGGCTCCGCGGAGCCGCCGGGCCCGCCGGGGCCGGTGCCCGGCTTGGCGCAGCCGGCGGCGAGGAGCAGGGCGGCGGCGATGATCGGGACGCGTCGCATGCCGGACAGTCTGCCGGGACGCGCCGGGCCCGGCATGGGTCTCGATACTCAATGTGCGACTGAGTACCGTTGCCCGGATGTACAGGGAACTCGGCGAGGCGGCCTGGGGGTGGGTGCTCGGCCACATGCGCGATGACGACGGCCCGTGGCTGCCCGAGATCCCGCCGGCGGACGCGCCGGCCGGCGACCGCGACTCGCTGTACGCCGGGATCGCCGGCCTCGCCCCGGTGCTCGCCGAGATCGCCCTGACCCGCCCCTGGACCGCCGCCGAGTCGGACCTCGCCGGCGCGATCGTGGCGCGGCTGTCCCGGCAGGCCGCGACCCGCGACGAGCCCTCCCTCTACGACGGGCTGGCCGGCGACGTCACCGCCCTGCGGCTGCTGGCGCCGGGCACCGAGCGGGTGGCGCTGGAGCGCCTCGCCGCGCTGCGCCGGCCGGGCGGCTGGGACAGCACGCTCGGGGTCGGGCCGGGCGGGCCGCTGACCGACGTGGTGGTGGGCACCGCCGGGATCGTCATGGCCGCGGTGTGGGCCGGCGACCGGGGGCTGGCCGAGCACGGCGGGGAGGCGCTGCTGGCCGTGGCCGAGCAGACCGGCGCGGGCCTGGACTGGCGGATGTGGCCCGGGCACGCGTCCAGCATGCCGAACTTCTCGCACGGCACGGCCGGGGTCGCGTCCGCCCTCGCGGTGGCGGGGAGGTTGCTCGGCCGCGAGGACTTCACGGCCGCGGCCGAGCGCGGGGCCGAGCACCTGGCCGCGATCGCGTCGCTGGACGGCGGCGGGTTCGTGGTGGAGCACACCATCCCGGAGTCGACGCGGGACGTGGAGCCGGTGACGTACACCTGGTGCCACGGCCCCACCGGCACGTCCCAGCTCTTCGCCGCCCTGGGCCGGGACGACCTTCGCCGCCGCTGCCTGCACGCCGTGCTGACGTCGGGCGTGCCGCAGCGGCTGCGGCCCGGGTTCTGGGACAACGACGGGCGCTGCTGCGGTACCGCCGGCGTGGGCGACGTCCTCATCGACGCGGCGCAGGACGCCGCGGACGGCACCGCGGCGGCGGCCTGGGCCGGGGCCCGGCGGATGGGCGACGCGCTCGCCGAGCGGGCGATCCGGGACGGCAACGGGGTCTGCTGGCGCTTCGTGGAGCACCGGGTGGACCCGCCGCTGCTGCCGCCGCGCACGACGTGGATGCAGGGTGCGGCCGGGATCGCCGCGTTCCTGCTGCGCCTGGACCGGGTCGGCCGCGAGGGCCTGGCCGCGCCGGTGGTCGACCGGCCGGACCAGTTCTGGACCGTTCCCGAGAAGCTCCGGACCGCTTCCGTTGCGTTCCCGGGAACCAACGGGGCAGCATGAACCTCCCCCGGCGGGGCAGAATCGCGCCATGACCTTGACGACATCCATCGGCATCGATCAGGTGCTCGCCGAGTCCCGGGCCGGAGTCCGGCGGTACACGCCACTGGAGGCGGAGGCGGCCCGGCGCGGGGGCGCGCTGCTCGTCGACACCCGCACGGAGACGCAGCGGGCCGAGACCGGCGAGCTGCCGGGCGCGCTCGTCATCGACCGGACCGTGCTCGAGTGGCGGCTCGACCCGGCCGGCGACGCGCGGATCCCGGAGGCGACCGGCTACGACGTCGAAGTGATCGTGGTGTGCCGGCAGGGCTACAGCTCGAGCCTCGCCGCCGAGAGCCTGCGCCGGGTCGGCCTGCACCGGGCGACCGACCTGGCCGGGGGCGTGGAGGCGTGGCTGGCGGCTGGTCTGCCGCTGCACCGCGGGCCGGCCGACGTGCGCCGCTGAGCGCGCTACCAGCGGTTGCGGGCCTCCTCGGCCCAGCCGGTGAGGCCGTCGAGGTCGACCCGCTCGCCGTCGTCGGTCTCGGCCCAGCCGGTGAAGTGGCCGAAGCTGGCGATGACGCCGAGGTTGGTCCGGGCGACCCGCTCGTGGAAGGGGTGGAACTCGGCCTCGACGCGCTCGCCGGCGATCCGCCACGGGCGTAGCCAGTCGCCGCGGTCGTAGGTCCAGCGCAGCTCTGCGCCACCAGCGCCGGGCGGCGGTGCCGGTGGGCACCGCCGCCCAGATCATGGGTCAGGGCAGGACCCAGTTCTGGTTGGTCTGGCCGTTGCAGGTCCAGATCTGGATCTGGGTGCCGTCGGCGGAGTTCTGGCCGGTCACGTCCAGGCACTTGCCGGTCTCGGGGTTGACCAGCGTCTGGCCCGCCCGGGACCACTGCTGGTGGGTGTTGCCGTTGCAGTCCCACAGCTGGACCTTGGTGCCGTTGGCGTTGACGCCCCCGGTCACGTCGGCGCACCAGCCCAGGGCCCGCAGCGAGCCGTCGCCGCCGACCGTCCAGCTCTGGGCGCTGGTGCCGTTGCAGGTGTACAGCTGGATCTTCGTCCCGTTGGCGGTGGCGGCCCCGGCGACGTCGAGGCACTTGCCGGCCAGGCCCTTGATCGGGCCGGTGCCCGCCGGCGGGGTGGTGCCGCCGCCGAAGTGGATCTCGCCGCGGTTGAGCACCCGGGAGTCGTAGTAGGTGCGCTTGATCTCGTTGTTGGTGTTCCAGGCCGGGTCGGTGAGCCAGCTGATCCAGACGCTGAAGAACGTCCAGCGCGGCTGGGCGCTGACGGTCTCCGGCGTGGGCACGGTGCCCACCTCGGACAGGCCGATCGGCTTGCCGCCGGCGATGCCGAGCATGGCGTTGTACCAGGCCTGGGTGGGTTGCTTGTTGACCCAGGCGTCCATGGTGGCGACGTCGACGTAGGAGGCGCCCGGCCAGTAGTCGGCCACGTGGCTCTCGCCGCCGGCGACGTCCTTGAGGTTCCACACCCAGACGAGGTTGCTCAGGCCCTTGGTGCCGGCCAGGTAGTCGTGGGTGATCTGGAAGAGCTTGCGGCTGCCGTTCGCGCCGGGGCGCCCGCCCCACCACGACCAGCCCTCGTTCATCTCGTGCTGCGGGCGGAACAGCACGGGGATGCCGTTGTTCTTCAGGTCCTGCAGGTACGGCACCGCCTCGTCGAGCCGCCGCTTGAACGCGGTGTTGAGGGCGCTGCCGTCGGTGACCAGCTCGTTCCACTGGGCGTCGGACAGCTTGCTCTCGATGGCGCCGTCGCCGTAGTCCCAGTGGCAGGACTGGCCCACGGTCGGCGGGCACATGTGCCAGACGAGCGCCGGGATCGAGCCGGCCGCCCACACCGACTTCGCCTGCGCGATGACGGCCGGCCGGGCGTTGATGTCGGCCTGCTCGAAGGCGAAGTCCCCGGCCCACTCGCCCGGGTACTCCCCGGTGATGTCGTGCACCTTCTGCTGCCAGGTGTTCGGCGCCGAGCTGGGCCCGTCCTGCTGCCCGGAGATGATGTTGTGCCCGGAGATGCTCTGCAGGTAGTTGACGACGTCGGCGGCCGTGGCGGTGCCGCCCGGCGTCGGTGCGGCGGCGGCCGGTGCGCTCAGCGCCGCCCCGGACACTGTGAGGGCGACGGCGACGGCCGCCAGGCCGGCCCCGACCCTGCGTACAGGTCGCATGGCTGATGGTCCTTCCGGTTGCTGTCATGGCGGTTTCAGCAATTGCTGAACCGAGTAAGACAGCTAAAGAAAGTTAAGTCAACCGATGCGTAGGGCCGTGGCGTGAACCGAGTCAGCGATAGCTGAGGTCGAGCGTGTCGTGGTGGCCGGGCCAGTCGAGGCGCAGCCGCCAGCACCCGGCCCGCGGCAGGTCCAGGATCGACGGCCCGGGCCCGCCGGCCACGGTGCGCCGCGCCGTCTCGCCGCCGCCGTCGAGGGTGGCGTCGATGACGAGGTCGCCGGGGGCGGCGTCCGCCTTGGCCGCCCACAGCACCTTGTTCGCCATGCCGTCGGCGCGGTCGGCGGTGAGCGGCTGCCCGAAGAGCACGGCGACGATCTCCCCGCGGTCGCCGAGCACGTGCGGCACGGCCGACGATCCGGTGAACCCGCCGCGCGCCCACTCGGGCAGCTCACCGCTGTCGACGGGCGACCCGCAGCCGCTGCGGACCGGGGCGGGGCTCGCTGCCTCGGTGCAGCCCGCCAGTGCGAGCAGCGGGACCAGGACGATAGGCAGAAGTCTCACGTCAGGTGCGAGCCCCGGGCGCGGCCCCCGGTTCCCGTCCTGGTTCAGCTCCGCTTGATCCGGACGACGACCTCGGCGTCGGTGACCTTCTGCACGGAGATGTCGAAGCCCTGCGCCTGGGTGGAGCCGTCGACGGGGACGCTGACGGTGGTGCCGCCGACGTCGAGCTTGACCGTGCCGTTGTCGACGCCGACGAGCTCGACCTTGAGGCCGAGCACGGACGACTCGGCCTGCACGCCGCGGTCGAACGTGACGGTGCAGGCGTCGGTGGTGCAGTCGACGTTGTCGGAACTGCAGGCGGTGAGGCCGCCCAGGGCCAGGACGAGAGCCACGGCGAAGGTCGCGATCTTCATGTGGCCCGAGTCTAACCGTGACGCGCAACTGTACGGTCGGCCGCCGTCTGCCCCTGGAGTTTTCCAGCCTGTCCCCTTCGGCCACCTGACCACGACGGAAACGCGGGCCACGCTCGCCGGGCCCGGGTCATGCACCCGGCGCGTGCAGGCGGGCCAGCGCAGCAGCCCCGAACAGCCCGGCGTCCCGGCCCAGCGTCGAGGGCTCCACCCGCAGCCGCCGCAGGAAGGCCATGCCGTCGCGGGCCAGCAGCGCCCGCCGGATCGGGGCGAGCAGCGTGTCCCCGGCCGCCGCCACGCCGCCCCCGACCACGACCCGGTCCAGGTCGAACAGCGCCGCCGTGGTGAGCAGCCCGGTGGCCAGCGCCTCCGCGGCCCGGTCGAAGGCCGCCTGCGCCACCTCGTCCCCGGCCCGGGCCGCCGCGGCCAGGGACCGCGCGTCCGCCGGGGAACCGGGCGGCAGCGTCCAGCCCTGCCCGGCCGCCCAGCGCACCATCGCCGGGCCGCTGGCGAAGGTCTCGACGCAGCCGACGGCCCCGCACGGGCAGGGCTCGCCACGCGGGTCGACGGTGATGTGGCCGATGTGCCCGGCGTTGCCGGTCGGCCCGAGGTGGGGCCGGCCGTCGAGGACCACGCCGCCGCCGATGCCGGTGGAGACCACGATGCCGAGCAGCGCGCCGGCGCGGTCGCGGGCCGTCCCGCGCCACCACTCGCCCAGGGCCATGCACTGGGCGTCGCCGGCCATGACCACCGGTACACCCGGAAGCCGGTCGCCCACGGTGGCGGCCAGCGGGAAGTCGCGCCAGGCCGGAATGTTGACGGGGCTGACGGTGCCGCGCGCCCGGTCCAGCGGCCCGGCGGTGCCGATGCCGGCGGCCACCACGCCGGCGGGGTCGGTGGCGGCGATGACCCGGCCGAGCACCTCGGCGGGGTCGGCGCCGGCGATCGCCTCCTCGGCGCGGGCGCACACCGTCCCGTCTTCGTCGATGACGGCGGCCGCGAACTTGGTGCCGCCGATGTCGACGGCGAGCACCCTCGGACCGTTCATGCCGGAACCTCCGCTTCGCTCCGGTCCCGGCCTGAACCGAACCTGTGCCTGTTGTCCGCGGCCCCTCCGCTTCGCTCCGGACCGCTCATGCCGGAACCTCCGCTTCGCTCCGGTCCCGGCCTGAACCGAACCTGTGCCTGTTGTTCGCGGCCCCTCCGCTTCGCTCCGGACCGCTCATGACCGGTCCTCGTTGACGCAGCGCAGCACGGGGTGGGAGATCAGCGCGACCCGGTCGAGGCGCTCGTCGGCCCGCACGGTGAAGGTCACGCGGTCGCCCGGCAGGAGCGTGACGAGCTGGTCGTCCACGGTCGCCGACGGGTGCAGCCGGTCCGGGAAGAGGGCCAGCTCGCGCACCACGGTCTCGGCCGTGACCGTGACCGCGTGGCCGCCGGGCACGTCGGCGACCTCGACCTCGAACGCCGCCGGCGGGTAGGCGACCTGCGGGTCCTCGGCGAAGAACCGCAGGTCCCGCCGCCCGTCGAACTCGGCGACGAGCACCTCGCGGGCCGGGTCGGCGGCGTCGGCCAGGCCCGGCGGCAGGGGCGTGAACGCGACCGCGCGGGGCGCCGCCGTCACCGGGACGGTGGCCTCGTCCAGCACCGTGCCGTCCAGGCCGCGGCGGGTCAGGCGCAGCGTGCCGGCCCACGGCTCGGCGTCGTCGTTGACGGCGGCGACCCCGTCCTCGTGGAAGGTGAGCAGGCGGGGGGCGTAGGCGCGGCGCAGCTCGTACCACAGCGGCTTGCGGCGCCGGGCGCCGTCGATCGCGGCCCAGGACGTGACCGGCCAGCAGTCGTTGAGCTGCCAGACGACCGTGCCCATGCAGTACGGCATGAGCGCCCGGAACCGGCGGACCCCGAACGACATCGCGCGGGCCTGGTTGAGCTGCGTCCAGTAGTGCCAGTCGTCGAACGTCTCCGGCCGGGGCAGGTGCGCGCCGAGGCCGGTCAGCAGCTTGAGGTTGCCCTCGATGGCCTTCTGATGGTGTCGTACGCCGGGCGAGTCCGGCGCCAGCGGATCGTCGGACACCGCCGAGCGCAGCGTGGCGTAGGCCGGCGGGCCCTGGAAGCCGAACTCGGCCACGAACCGGGGCGTGTAGTCGGCGTAGTGGGTGTAGTCCCTGGAGCCCCAGACCGTCCAGATGTGGATGGTGCCGGTCGCCGGGTCGTGCACGTCGCGGTCGGGGGCGCCCGAGTAGGGGCTGCCCGGCCAGTACGGGCGGCCCGGGTCCAGCTCGCCGGCCAGCCGCGGCAGCAGCTCGTAGTAGAAGCCGGCGCCCCAGCTGCGCCCCTCGAGCTCGGCGGGCCAGCCCCAGTGCTGGTGGCCCTCGATGTTCTCGTTGTTGCCGCACCACAGCACCAGGCTCGGGTGGCCCATGAGCCGGGCGACGTTGTCGCGCACCTCCGCCTCGACCTCGGAGGCGAAGGGCTCCTCCTCCGGGTACGCGGCGCACGCGAACGGGAAGTCCTGCCAGATGAGCAGGCCGAGCCTGTCGGCCAGGTCGTAGAACTCGTCGGACTCGTAGACGCCGCCGCCCCACACCCGCAGCGCGTTGGCGCCGGCGTCGATCGCCTGGCCGAACCGCTCGCGCAGGTCCGCGGCGGTGGTGCGGGCGGGGAAGGTGTCGTCGGGGATCCAGTTGAAGCCCCGGACGAAGACCGGCTCGCCGTTGACGATGATCCGGAAGGCGTCCGGGTCCAGCTCGACGCTGCGCAGCCCGACCCGGCTCCGCCACTCGTCGTCGGCGGCGGTCACCACCAGGTCGTACAGGTGGGCCTCGCCGCGGCCGCGGGGCCACCACAGCCGGGCGTCGGGCACGTCGACCCGCAGCGTGGTCTCCTGCTCACCCGGCGCGAGCTTGCCCTCGACCCGCACATTACCGACCGCCGCGGCAACCTCGACCGCACCCTCGGCGACCCGCTCGATGCGGACCGTGACGTCCACGCCGTCGCGGCGGGATTGCGGGCGGACCTCGGCGATGCGCGCGCCCGACCAGGAGTCCAGGCCGATGGCGCGCCAGATGCCGGCGGTCACCAGGGTCGGGCCCCAGTCCCAGCCGAAGTTGCAGGCCATCTTGCGGATGAACGGGTAGGGCTCGTCGTACGGTCCGGGCCGGGCGCCCAGCCGGGCCGCCTGTTCCTCGGCGTAGGCATAGGGGGCGGTGAACGCCACCGTCAGCACGTTGTCACCCGGGCGCAGCAGGCCGGTGACGTCGAAGCGGTGGCGGCGGTGCATGTTGCGGGTGCGCCCCACCTCGGTGCCGTTGAGGGTCACGGTGGCCACGGTGTCGAGGCCGTCGCAGGCGAGGTCGACCCGGTCGAAGCCCTCCGGCTGCCATTGGAACGAGGTCGTGTACGTCCAGTGCGTACGCCCGATCCAGCCCAGCGCGAGCTCGTTGGCGTCGTGGTAGGGGTCCGGGATCAGCCCGGCGGCCAGCAGGTCGGTGTGCACGCACCCCGGCACCGCGGCCGGCACGGCGGCGAGCGCCTCCGCGGGCGGCCGCACCCACGCCGGGTCCCCGGCGGTCTCGGCGGGAGTCCCGGCGGCGGCCAGCGTCCAACCTTCGTGCAGCGAACGGTACATGATCGACCCCTGACAGTGACGAACCGAGGACTAAACCGAGTAAGCGCGCTCAAGGTAGCGAGCCGAGCTGCGGCTGTCAACGCGCTCGATGGCGACAGGGGCCCACCTCCGGGGCTAGCATCGCCTGAACCGGTTCGGCCATGCCTGAACCGAGAAAGACCAGCGACAGGCAGGGGCCCGAGTGAAGCGACCGACGATCGCCGACATCGCCCGCGAGGCCGGGGTGTCCAAGGGCGCCGTCTCGTACGCGCTCAACGGCCGCCCGGGCGTCTCCCCCGCCACCCGGGAGCGCATCCTGGAGGTGGCCGGCCGGCTGAACTTCCACGCCGACAGCAACGCCCGCGCCCTGGCCGGCGCCAAGGCGAGGGTGGTCGGCCTGACCCTGCAGCGCCCGCCGAGCACCCTCGGCGTCGAGCCGTTCTTCATGGAGCTGATCAGCGGCCTGGAGCTGGAACTTTCACGCCAGTCCTACGCCCTGCTGCTGCAGATGGCCTCCGGCCGCGACGAGGAGCTCGCCTTCTACCGCCGCTGGTTCGCCGAGGGCCGCGTCGACGGCGTGCTGGTCTGCGACGTGCGCACCGGCGACCCCCGGGTGGCGGCGCTGGAGGAGCTCGGCGTGCCCGCCATCGTCATCGGGCCGCCGGACGCGAGCGGCGGCCTGCCCTGCGTGTGGTCGGACGACGCCCAGTCGATGGTCGAGGCGGTGGAGTACCTGGCCGCGCTGGGCCACCGCCGCATCGCCCGCGTCGGCGGCATCGCCGAGTTCGCCCACACGGCCATCCGCACGGCCGCGTTCACCGAGGTCGCCGCCCGCCTGGGCCTGACCGAGACGACCACGATCCCGGCCGACTACAGCGGCGAGTCCGGCGCCCGCGCCACCCGCCGCCTGCTCAGCACCCCGGACCGCCCGACGGCGATCATCTACGACAACGACATCATGGCCGTCGCGGGCCTGACGGTGGCCCATGAGCTGGGCATCTCCGTGCCCGGGCAGCTGTCCATCATCGCCTGGGACGACTCCCCGGTGTGCCGGCTGCTGCACCCTCCGCTGACGGCGCTGACCCGCGACATCGGCGCGTACGGGGTGCGCGCCGCCCACCTGCTGCTGGCCGCGATCGCCGGCGAGCCGGTCGCCAGCACCCACGGGGCGCCGGCCCACCTGAGCCCCCGCGGCAGCACCGCCCGCCTACAGCCCACGACCGCCTGACCCCGCCCAGCACCGCCACTCCCCCATCCGGACCGCACCGACGCCACCACCTCGGCCGACGCCGCGCACCCCACACCCCGGCACCGCACCACAACCCCAGCTCCGCCGCCAGAACCGCCCACCGGCACCGCATCACAACCCCTGGCCCCGCCGCCAGTCCAGCCCGTCGCCGCGGCGCCCGACCACCGGCACCGCCGCCCACCACGCACCCCGCCGATCGTCCCGCACCCCGCCAACCGCCCGCCTCCGTATCCCCGCGCGCCGACCGCCACCTGCACGAACCCTCTCCGCCCTTACACACCCGTTCCGCCCCCGCCTTGCCGTGCGCTACACCTCGCGTGCCCGATAAATCCGATAAATCAGGACAGCGCAGATGCCCGGATTTATCGGCACAAATCCCCACGCACCGGAGCACCGGATCGATCACCCAACCACGCACGACGGGCGCTCGAAGCAATGGCCGACGTGTAACGGTTCGGTAAAGGGGGCTTTACCCTCGCCGCGCGGCGGTGCCATATTGCGGTCGCTTCACTAAAACGCTTTAGGCACCCGAATGGAGCACCCCATGATCAGACGTACGTTCGTCGCGGTGCTGGCCGCCACCGCCCTCGCGGCGGCCGCGTGCGGCGGTTCGAGCAGCAAGTCCGGGACGTCCGACGACGCGCTCTCCCCGACCGACCCCGCCACCGTCTCCGGCGACATCACCGTGCTGACCAACCGCACCGACCTGGTCACCGACGGCACCATGCAGAAGTACGCCGACCAGTTCAAGCAGCTCTACCCCAAGGTCAACGTCAAGTTCGAGGGCGTCACCGACTACGAGGGCGAAGTCAAGATCCGGATGAACACCGAGAACTACGGTGACGTCCTGCTGATCCCCAACACGGTGTCCACCGACGACTACCCGAAGTACTTCGCCTCGCTCGGCTCCGCCGCGGACGTCAGCGCGAAGTACAGCTTCACCGACAAGGCCAAGGTCAACGACAAGATCTACGGCGTCGCCGGGTTCGCCTACGTCAACGGCTTCGTCTACAACAAGGACGTCTGGAGCCAGGCCGGCGTCACCGAGTGGCCGAAGACCCCCGAGGACTTCATCGCCGACCTGCAGGCGATCAAGAGCAAGACCAGCGCCACGCCGTACTACACCAACTACCACGACGGCTGGCCGCTCAGCTCGTGGTCCTCGGTCGTCGGCTCGGTGAGCTGCGACCCGAAGGCCAACGACAGCCTGGTCAGCACCGACCCCTGGGCCGACGGGCACGACCTCGGCGTCGGCGACACCCTGCTGTACAACATCGTGAAGAACAAGCTGTCCGAGGCCGACCCGACGACGACCAACTGGGAGGACTCGAAGGGCGCGCTCGGCACCGGCAAGATCGCCACGATGTGGCTCGGGTCGTGGTCCATCGTGCAGATGCAGGACGCGGCCAAGAAGGCGGGCAAGGACCCGAGCGTGATCGGGTACATGCCGTTCCCGAAGCAGGTCGACGGCAAGTTCTGCTCGGTCGTCGCCCCGGACTACCAGTACGCGATCAACTCGCACTCCAAGAACAAGGCCGCCGCCCGCGCCTGGTTCGACTGGTTCATCGACAAGTCCGACTCGGCCGCGGTCAACCAGGCCGTCTCGGCGGTCAAGGGCGCCCCGATGCCGCCCGCACTGCAGCCGTTCAGCCAGGCCGGCGTGAAGTTCATCGAGCTGTCCCAGGCCGAGGCGCCGAAGCTGACGAAGATCGACAACGCCTCCGAGGTCGGCATCAGCAAGCCCGACTACCGGCAGAAGATCGTCGACACCGCCCGCGGTGCCGCGCCCGGCGACCTCAAGGGCATCTTCACCGACCTGTCGAAGCGCTGGACCGAGGCCGCGAAGACCGCCAACTGAACCGACGTGGCGGGCCGGCCGAAAGGACGGCGGCCGGCCCGCCACCCTCCTGGAAGCAGGTACTGATGATCGACTCGATGGCCGACGCCCCGCCACGGCCAGGGACCGCGCCACCGCGCGGCGGCGCGCCAAGGCGCATCACCGAACTGATAGCTCCGTGGATCTACCTGCTCCCGGCGATCGCGCTGCTCGTGGTCTTCACCTACGTCCCGGTGGGCAGCATGGTGGGGTACAGCTTCACCAACTGGGACGGCCTGAACCCCGACCCGGCATTCGTCGGCGTCGACAACTACACCCAGCTGTTCACCAGGCCCGAGCTGTTCGGGGTGTTCTTCGTCAGCCTCTACTACCTCGCCGCCGCCGCGGTGCAGATCGCGCTGGCGCTGTACTTCGCCTTCATCCTCAGCTTCAAGCTGCGCCTGCGGAACCTGTTCAAGGGCATCCTGTTCTTCCCGTACCTCATCAACGGCGTCGCCGTCTCGTTCGTCTTCCTGTACTTCTTCCGCCCGCACGGCACCCTGGACTCGGTGCTCGCACTGTTCGGCGGCCACCCGGGCAAGCTCTGGCTCGGCGACCCCGACCTGGTCAACTGGTCGCTGTCCGGCGTCTCGGTCTGGCGGTTCACGGGCCTGACGTTCGTGCTCTTCCTCGGCGCGATCCAGTCGATCCCCGGCGAGCTCTACGAGGCGGCCGAGCTCGACGGGGCCAACCGCTGGCACATCTTCCGGCACATCGTCGCCCCCGGCATCCGGCCGATCATCAGCCTGAGCGTCATCCTCGCCGTCTCCGGCTCGCTGTCGGTGTTCGAGATCCCGTTCGTGATGACCGGCGGGGCCGGGGACAGCAAGACGTTCGTGATCCAGACCGTGAAGCTCGCCTTCCAGTTCAACAAGTTCGGGCTCGCCTCGGCCGCCGCCGTCGTGCTGCTGCTCGTGGTGCTGCTCGTGACGTGGCTCCAGCGCCGCCTGGTGCCGGATGAGAGGACCGACCTGACATGAGAGTCCGCGACGCCGTCGCCGGCACGTTGAAGTACCTCTCCCTCGTCGGCGCCTCCATCGTCGTGCTGCTGCCGCTGGTCACCGTGTTCATCACCTCGCTCAAGACGCCGGAGGAGGTGGCCCAGGGCGACACGCTCGCGATGCCGCGCAACTGGCTCAACCTGCACAACTACGCCGTCGCCTTCGACAAGGGCCAGATGCTGACGGCGTTCGCGAACACGGCGGTCATCCTGGCCGTCACCATCGTCGGCACCGTGTTCGTCGGCACGCTCGCCGCGTACGCGATCGACCGGATGCGGTTCCGGTTCAAGAAGCTCGTGGTGGCCGCGTTCCTCGTCGCCACCCTCGTGCCCGGGGTGACCACGCAGGTGACGACGTTCCGGGTGGTGAACACGCTCGGGCTGTTCGACTCGCGGTGGGCGCCGATCCTGCTGTACATGGGCACGGACATCGTCGCCATCTACATCTTCGTGCAGTTCATGCGCGGCATCCCGGTCTCCCTGGACGAGGCCGCCCGCCTCGACGGCGCGTCCACCTTCAAGATCTACCGGTCCGTGATCCTGCCGCTGCTGCGCCCGGCCATCGCCACGGTCGTCATCATCAAGGGCATTTTCGTGTACAACGACTTCTACATTCCATTTCTCTACATGCCCTCGGAAGGGCTCGGGACGATATCCACCTCGCTGTTTCGGTTCAAGGGCCCGTTCGGTGCGCACTGGGAGACCATCTCGGCCGGCGCGGTCCTGGTCATCGTGCCGACGCTTATCCTGTTCCTGCTGCTGCAACGATTCATCTACAACGGCTTCACGTCCGGCGCCACCAAGTAACCAGCACAGGGAAACCCGTTGAAACGCCCCACCATCAGCGACATCGCGGAGGCCGCCGGCGTCTCCATCGGCGCCGTGTCATTCGCGCTGAACGACCGGCCCGGCGTCTCCGCGTCGACCCGGGAGCGCATCCGGGCGATCGCCGACGAGATGGGCTGGCAGCCAAGCGCCGCCGCCCGCAACCTGTCGGCGGCCAAGGCCGAGGCGATCGGGCTGGTCATCGCCCGTGACGCGGCCACCCTGGGCGTCGAGCCGTTCTACATGAAGTTCATCGCCGGGCTGGAGACCGAGCTGTCGGCGACCGGCACAGCCCTGGTCCTGCAGGTCGTCGGCGACCACGACCGGGCGATCGAGGCGCTGCGCTCGCTGTGGGCGGCCCGGCGCATCGACGCCACCATCCTCACCGACCTGTGGGTGAACGACGAGCGGGTGGCCGCACTGGACCGGCTCGGCCTGCCCGGCGTGCTCGTCGGCCACCCCAGCGTCCGCCCGGCCGGCTCCAGCGTCCCGGCGGTGTGGAGCGACGACGCGTCCGCGCTGACGGAGGCCGTCAACTACCTGGCCGGCATCGGCCACCGGCGCATCGCCCGGGTCGGCGGCCTCACCACCCTGGAGCACACCCGCATCCGCACGGCCGCGTTCCGGGCCGCCGCGCAGCGCCACGGCCTGGCCACCGCCGAGGTCGTCGACACCGACTACACATGGGAGGCCGGCGCCTGGGCCACCGAGCGCCTGCTCACCGCGGCCGACCCGCCGACCGCCATCACGTTCGACAACGACATCATGGCCACCGCCGGCCTGCACGTGGCCCGCAAGCTGGGCCTGGACGTCCCCGGCCGGCTGTCCATCGTGGCCGGCGACGACTCCCAGCTGTGCGAGATGGCCTACCCGGCGCTGAGCGCCCTGGCCCGCGACGTGCACGCCTACGGCGCCAACGCCGCCCGCGTGCTGCTGTCCCACCTGGCGGGCGCCCCGCCCGCGGACTTCCAGGACGCCACCCCGCGTCTGCTGCTGCGGGACAGCATCGCACCGCCCGGCGACTGACCCGATACGCTTCTCGGATGGCGGGGCGGCGTCCGACGATGAGCGACATCGCGAGACGCGTCGGCGTGTCCAGGGTCGCGGTCTCCTACGCCCTCAACGGCCGCCCGGGCGTCTCCGACGACCTGCGCGAGCGCGTCCGCGAGGTGGCCGAGGAACTCGGCTTCACCGCGCACCGGGCCGCCGTCGCCATGCACGGCGCCTCCGCCGACGTGGTTGGCCTGGCGCTGCGCCGCACGGGGGCCGCCCTGCGCGCCGAGGTCTTCCGGCGCCAGTTCATCGCCGGGCTCCAGATGGAGCTGTACGGCAGGAGCTTCGGCCTCGCCCTGCAGTTCGTGGAGGGCCCGGACGAGGAGATCGCCCTCTACCGCCGCTGGCACGCCGAGCGCCGCGTCGACGGCGTCATCCTCTGCGACCTGCTCGTCGACGACCCCCGCCTCGACGCCCTGCGCGAGCTGGGCCTGCCGGCGGTGGTAGCCGGCGGCTCCGCCGAGCTGCCGGGCCTGGCCAACCTGTCCACCGACGAGCAGGCCGGCGCCACCAAGCTGGCCGGCTACCTGTGGTCCCTCGGCCACCGCCGGGTCGCCCGCGTGACGGGCCCGCCGGAGCTGGCCCACACCCGGGCCCGCACCGACGCCCTGGCCGGCACCCCGCTGCCCGACATCCGCACCGTCGCGTCCGACTACACGGGTGAGTCCGCCGCCCAGGCCACCCGCCGCCTGCTCAGCGCCCGGGACCGCCCGACCGCGATCATCTACGACAACGACCTGATGGCCCTGGCCGGCCTGGGCGTCGCCGCGGAGATGCACCTGGCCGTCCCGGCCGACCTGTCCATCCTGGCCTGGGAGGACTCCCCCCTGTGCCAGCTGGTCCACCCGGCCCTGACCGTCCTGCAGCGCAACATCACCGACTACGGCATGCGCACCGCGCGACTGCTGTTCGAGCTGCTGGACGGGCGCCCCCCGCGGAGCGTCCGCTACGGCAACGCGGTGCTGGCCGTCCGCGACAGCACCGCGTCGCCGCCGGCCTAGCGCCTGCTGCAACAGGCGCTAGAAGCCGATCGGCCCGCGCAGGAGCAGGACCGTGGCGCGGCCCGGGTGGACCTCCTTGTGCATGACGAGCAGGCGGCCCACGACGCTGGGCACGCCGTAGGCGGCCCTGGCCCGCTCGGACTCCAGGGGCAGGCAGTGCTCGTCGACGCGGCGCAGGGCCGTCTCCAGGTCCGGCACGATCTTCTGGGCGCCGGCGATCCAGATGGCGTGGCGGGCGCCGCCGGCGTACGCGGGCAGCTGGCTGCCGGTGGCCGAGGCGACGACCAGCGAGCCGGTCTCGGTGACCGCGTGGACGCTGCCCATGACGTAGTCCGGCGTGGCGGTCAGGCGCCGGATCTCGTCGGCCTCGGTGGCCCGGTCCATGGCGAGCACTTTGGCGCGGACGCCGAAGTAGCGCTCGCCGGCGTTGATGTCGGCCTCGATGCTGGACAGCCGCAGCGTCTCACTGGCGCCGGTGAACACGCTCGCGCCCTGCGGGATCAGCTCGGCCACCCGGGACCGCGCGGCGGCGGCGTCGGGCAGGATCTCGGTGGCGAAACCATTGGCGCGCAGGGCCTCAGCGGCGCGGTCGAGGCGCTGCGCGGTAGCGGTATCAGCGAAGGAAGTCATGCCGTACCGACGACGGAGCTTCGACAAATGTCAGGCGTCGCCCCTCGCGATGGCGATCAGGCGGTCCAGGACGGCGCCGGCGCTCACGCGCATGCCGTCGTGCTCGTGCTCGTTGGTGACCCAGACGCGGGTGCCGCGGATGGCGGCGGCGGTGCGCAGGGACAGGGTGCGGTCGACGTACATGTCGTCGTGGTACACCGCCGCCGCCACCGGGACCTCGTTCGCCGCGAGCACGGCCGGGTCGTACAGCACCGGCCAGGACGGGCGGGCGGCGATCAGCTCGGCGGCGTCGCGCAGCGGGATCAGCGCCGGGTCGAGGTCGAACTGCCAGGGGTACATCATCTCACCCGTCAGCAGGACCGGGCCGCTCGCGTAGTTGTCGAATGCCGCCGGGCGCAGGCGATGGGCCGCCCACGCCGTCGCGCCCGGACCCTGGGCGTAGATGGACTCGTGCAGCACGGCGTAGAGCGGGGCGGCGGCCAGGCTGAGGCGGTGCTGTACCTCCTCCAGAAAGGCGTCGCCGAGGACTCCCGGCGCGTCGAAGGCGTCCTCGGTCAGGTAGTGCAGCTCGTGGGAGCCGGACAGCCCGCCCAGCGCCCGGCCCAGCGTCTGGAACGCCGGCGCGGTGAGGCGGGCGCCGCCGGGCAGCCGGACGTCGTGCTCCAGCAGGTGGGCCACGATCGCGCGGACGGTCTCGACGTCGCCGGGGTACCGCGCGTAGTGCGCCACGTTCTTGGCTGCCACGTGCGGGTACGTGGCCCGGTACACGTCCTCGGCGCTCGCGCTGAGCCCCGGCAGGCCACCGGCGATGAGCACCTCGCGCAGCCCGTGCGGGGCGAACGACAGGTACGTCACCGCGCAGAACCCACCGAAGCTCTGCCCGAGCACGCTCCACGGCACGTCCCCGAGCAGCCGGCGCCGCACCAGCTCGGCGTCGCGGACAATGCTGTCGGCCCGGAAGTGCGACAGGTACTCGGCCTGCGCCTCGGCCCCGCCGCGGCGCAGCAGTGAGTGCCGGTTGACCCGCGTGGACCGCCCGGTGCCGCGCTGGTCGAGCAGCAGCACCCGGTAGTCCCGCAGCGCCCGATCCAGCCAGGCGTCCCGCCCGACCGGCCGCGGCGAGGCAAACCCGGGCCCGCCCTGCAGGAACAGCAGCCACGGCCGCTCGACCCCGTCCGCTGCGCCGACCTCCCGCGCGAAGAGGCTGATCGTCTCGCCCTCAGGATCGTCATGGCGCAGCGGTACGTCGAACAGGTGCTCGGTAACCACGGTCCCCGGCTGCCGGTAGGTGCTCACGCCCCCACTATGCCCGCACCCCTGGGAGACTCCGCCGAGTGGTGCCACCCGGTGCCGTACACGGCGGCAAGTGCAACCGCGACTGGGTTCAGCTTCTGGACGTTTCTGCCGGAGGCCGCGGCCGCGATCGACCAGGTGGCACCTTCCTCCGGACGGTGATCAGCCGCGAGACCTGAGCGAAACCACGCTCGGTGCGCTCCACCATGACATCGCTCGCCGCGCTGTCGCTGGAACCAGCGTTCGTCATCGTCTGGTTCACCGCGACCCGCAAATCTATCGACCAGGACGCCTGCAGCTTCGTCTTGAGGAACGCGCGGAGATCATCCGCAGTGCCGTCCAGCCGCGCCTGAATTCTGCCGGGCAACGTGGTCAACGAGTTGGCGACCGCCGCGGCCAGGATCTGGTTGGCCAGCACCCGCACACTGGTGTCGGAAGCGGTATCGAGGTCGATGGTGACAAGCTGACGGATGTCCGAATACACGACCGTCCGGCAGGACGTCTGGGCCGTCCCGGGCGATCCGGTTTGCGCCACCGCCGATGCCGCCGGGATGAGCAGGGCCAGTACCAACAGGACACCGGCCGGGATCTTCCATCGCGTGCGAACGCTTCTCCCCGTTGAGTCGAATGTGCACGACCTTCGATGCCGGGCATACAAGCTCTTCGAGGTCCACACGGGCCGGTGAGTCCTGCCCGAGTCCCTCAGGACCAACCGCCGCACACTCATCGGTGGACGGCCGGTAGCAGCGCACGTCCTGCGGCCACCGGAGCACGGCACACCGTTCACATTTGCTGGCTTGAATATTATTTGTCCGACTTCTAGCCTCGGATGCCATGGAGATGACGCGACGGGCGGCGTTGGCGATCGGGGCCGGGGCGACCGCGGCATTGGCGGGGGCGGGCCGGGCCGCCGCGGCGCCGGTAGGTGACGAGCTGGCGAAGCTGCCGCCGGCCGAACGTATCCGCCGCACCTTCGCGCGCCAGTCGGCCAAGGCCGGCGGCAGCTGGTATTCGCACGTCACCCGGGTCGACGACGCCGGGGTGCTGCGGACCGTGGTCGAGCAGGACGCCGACCACGTGGTCAACGGCTACAGCGTGCAGAAGCTCGCCGTCGCCACCGCGGTCATGGACAAGATCGACCGCGGCGAGCTGCAGCTCGGCCAGAAGCTCGACCTGCAGGCCGACATCATCCTCGGCGGCAGCGGGATCTACTTCCTGCACACCGTCTGGGGCGACGACATCACGATCGCCAACTTCCTCACCGCGATGCTGCTCGTCTCGGACAACACCGCGGTACGCATGTGCGGCCGCGTCGTGCCGGCCCTGGAGATCAACGAGATCCTGGCGGCCAAGGGGTTCGTGCACACCCGGGTAGAGCCGGTGGCCAATCCCAATCGGTTCTACCTGGGCACGACCACCCCGCACGAGATCACCGACCTGCTGACCCGCCTCGCGAACCACACCTTGCTCGCGCCCACCTCGTGCACCTTCCTGCTGAGCATCCTGCGCTGGATCGACGGCTACCACGACGGTATCCGCCGCAACATGTCCTCCGAGGAGCGCAGCCGCGTCGCCACCAAGTACGGCGCCGACTTCAACAACCTGGGCGCCGCCCGCCACGAGGCCGGCATCATGTTCGGCACCGACGGCGCCCCGGCCCTCGTCTACAGCTTCTTCGCCGAGGCCCTCGGCGACCTGGACAACTACGGCGCCACCCACCCGGCGGTGGAGGCGCACGCGGTCCTCGGCCGCACCATGTTCGACACGATCAAGGACACCAAGGTCCCCGCCGCCCAAGCCAAATCGGTCGTACCGAAATTCCGCCCCCAGAACGGCGGCTGACAACGGCAGCGGCGGCCTCGTGTTCGCGGTGAGCGTCACGAACCGCGTGGCTTGTGGTGGCCCGGTTCGGGCAAGGTGATCTTATGGATCCGGCTTTCGTCGTCGAGCATGCGCCGGGGCTGCACATGCACCAGCTGGTGGACCCTGGCGGCCGTGACCCGAAGCATCGTGGCCATGAGCGACGCATGGCGTAGCCCGGCACGCTGAGGCGCGACGCCGTCGTGGTGCGGGCTGGACTACCGCCGCGACATCGCGTCAGGGGTGTGCCCGCCTTCCCGGTCCGTCGCCGCCAGCGCGTGCCGGGCCGACCGGCGCCGGCGTTGACGCCACCGTCCCGCGTCTCGCACCGTGACCGTGGCGTCAGCGGGGGCGGTGGCGGCGCGTTGCACCGGCAACAGTGCTGGCCGGCGGCGGGCGGCGAGGTCTTCCACCGGTCCCAGCACCAGCACCGGCACGCAGAGCAGGACCAGTGCCACGCCGAAGTACCCGAGCTGCGTCCAGGGCCCGAGCTGCCAGACCTGCAGCAGGTCACCGACCCAGAAGCACAGTGCGATGGCGATGTTGTGCCAGAGGTAGATCGTCACCGCGCGGGCGTTGAGCACGCTGACCGCGCCGTCCAGCAGCGGGAACCGGCGCAGCCACCGCATCGCCGGCGCCGCGCGCAGGAGCAGCACCGCGAACCCGAGCGAGTACAGGCCCTGCGCGAGCGGGATGTCGTTGAGGTTGCCGCTGCCGTCCTCGGCCGGGTGTGTCACCGCCCACCCGGCACCCGCCGCGAGACAGGCGCCGGCCAGCACGGCCACCTGCGCCGGGTGCAGGCGCCCGAGCGCGCCGGTGCGGTGCGCGAACCCTGCTATCCAGCACGCCCCGAACGTCGCCACGTCGACCACGACCGCCGCGGCCCGCCAGCCGAGCAGGTCCAGACCCGCGTGCCCGGGGGCCAGCTGGGTGGCGGCCAGCACGGCCAGCGGCACGGCCATCGCGACGAGCGGCAGCCGGCGGAACAGCCGCCAGGCCAGGGGCGACAGCAGCACCAGCCACAGATACGTCACGAGGTACCACAGGACGACGGTCGCGTCGCCGGCCCAGGCGCTGCCGGGCGGATCGGCCAGCGGCACCAGCCAGAACACGAGCAGGCGCAGATCCCGGCCGTTGGGGTCGGCCGCCGTCCACCCGTGCCACAGCATCACCGGCACGACGAACGCCGCCAGCACCCACAACGCGGGCAGCAGCCGCCGGATGCGGCTGGTCACCGCCCGCACCGCCGAGCGCTGCAGCGACGCCGCCATCAGCGAGCCGCCCAGGGCGAACATGACACCCATCGCGGGGAACGCGTAGCTGAGCCACACGACGCTGAACATGTGGAACACCACGACCCGGATGATCGCCACAGCGCGGAGCACATCCAGATACCGATCCCGGCCGGCAGGCAACGTCACCTACGCCATGGTGGGCACCGCAAGGCTCGCTTGCCGACGCTTCGCCCAGACATGGCCGACCCACCGACCCCGGACGGCTGAAGATACGGAACGCGCCCTTGACGGGCGTCGGGCATGGTTCAATACTTAGGTACGTGCCTAAGTATTCCGACGGGCTCGACCGGATGTTCCACGCCCTCGGCGACGCCAGCCGCCGCGCGATGGTGGAGCGGCTGGCCCGCGGTCCGGCGTCGGTGAGCGAGCTTGCCCGCCCGTTCGACATGGCCCTGCCCAGCGTGGTCCAGCACCTCGGCGTGCTCGAGGCCGCCGGGATCGTGGTGTCCACCAAGGTCGGCCGGGTCCGGACGTACCAGCTGGCGACCGACGCGCTCACGCCGGCGGCCGAATGGATCAGCCGGCAGCGCCTGCCCGCCGAGCGGCGCCTCGACCGGCTCGGCGCCTTCCTCGACACGCCCACCGACAAGGAGACGACATGAACGACACGACCGAACGCAGCCAGACGCACGCGACCTTCGTCATCGAGCGCACGTATCCCGTGCCCGTCGAGGAGGTCTGGCACGCGCTGTCCGACAACGACGCGCGGGACCAGTGGTTCGGCGGCGGGCCGGCGTTCGACGTCGAGCACAAGTCGCACGACTTCCGCGTCGGCGGGCGCGCCGTCGAGGAAGGCCAATGGCACGGCGGGCCGCGGTCGCGGTTCGAGTCCACCTACACCGACATCGTCGACCGGCGCCGCATCGTCTTCACCTACGACATGTGGGTCGACGGCCAGCACCTGTCCACGTCGCTGACCACCATCGCGGTGGAACCCGGCGAGGATGCCACCCGCCTGACGTACACCGAACAAGGCGTCCACTTCGACGGTCTGGACTCGGTCGAAGGTCGCGAAGAAGGTACCCGGGGCATCCTCGACGGCCTGGCGACCTTCCTGACGCAGCACCGCCGGCCGTGACCGACCAGCCCACGGCATCATCGCCCGGCCGGGTCAGCACGCCCGCGGGCCGGCTGGCGCTGATCGCCGCCGTACTTGCCGGACTGCTCCTGACCAACCTGGCCTTGTACGCCATCGGCCGCGCGCTCGGCGGCGTCTTCACCTACCGGCAGAACGGCGCGAACGTGCGGGTCGACCCGGTCGCGGTCACGTTCATGTCGCTCGTGCCGTTGGCGTTTGGGCTGGGCCTGGTCGCGGCGCTGTCCCGCAAGTGGCCGGCGGCCATCCTCGTCGCGCGCATCGCCGCCCCCACGCTCGCGGTGGCCACCATCGCGGTGATGACCCTTCCAGCCGGATTCGACACCACCAGCGCGGTGTCCCTCGCGGCAATGCACCTGACCACCATCCCGCCGACGCTGCTCGCCCTCAACGCGCTGCCGCGCGGTCCCGGCCGAGACACCCGGCAGTCCCCGGCCCGGTAGCCCGCTCCCAGCAAGGGGGTCAGGTCCGCGTCCGGAACGGCGCGAGGGTGGCACGGACGAGGTCGCCCGCGCCCCAGTCGTCGTCGAGCTGGGCCAGCACCGCGAGGTGCTGCCGCAGCTGGACGATCGGCATGCGGGACCGCCAGCCGGCATCGAGGGAGGTCAGCTCCGCATAGACGGCGAAGAACCGGGCCGCCTCGGGCGGTGGCACGGTCGACCACACGTGGGCGAGGTCGACCTCGGCCCACATGTAGGACACCGCCGGGTCGATCAGCGCGGGCCGGCCGTCCGGGGTGGCCAGCACGTTCGATGCCCACAGGTCGCCGTGGGTCAGGCAGGCCGGCCGATCCGGCAGCAGGTCAGGCAGCCGGTGACACAGCCGTTCCAGCGCCGCCCGGTCACCAGCGTCGAGTGCCGCCTCGACGCGGGGCTGGCCGAGCCACCGCAGCAGCCGGTGCTGGGCGAAGAACGCGAAGCCGTCGTCATCCCAGGTATTGATCTGCCGGCGGCGGCCCAGCCAGTTGTCGCGGTGCCACCCGAAGCGCGGATGGGTCGTACTCGTGTGCAGGCCGGCGAGGGCGTGCGCGAGCTGTTCCCAGAAGGTCTCGCTGGGCGGCCTCGGCCGCAGCACCGACAGCACCAGCAGTTCCCGGTTCGCCAGGATCACCTCGGGTGTCGCCATGCGGCCGAGCTCGCGCAGGGCGGCCAGCCCTTCGGCCTCCGCGGCGAAGACGTCGTCGCCCGGCGGGTCGGTGAAGGCCTTGACGAACACCGGCGGCGCATCCCGGCGCACGGCTACGCCCGCGAGCGCCGCGAACCCACCGGTCGCCGGCTCCACCGTGACAACGTCGCGCATCCCCGCCCGGTACAGACACTCCAGCAGGAACATCATCGACGGGCTCCTCTTGTCCGGGTTGCTCGTTCGCCAGATCCTCTGAACCAGATCCTATGAACACGACCAGTTGACCGCCAACCATCCGAGCGCCCTGCGACGTCCTCTCAGGCAACCAGTCCTTCAGGAGGATCGATGCGTCCCCGGCCAATCATGCTCCTCCCGCTCCTGCTCGCGCTGTCCGCCTGCGCGGGCACGGCCGACGGGTCGCGGCCCGGCGGCCCGGTCACCCCGTCGTCGATCCCGATCGACATCGGCCCGAGTGCCCGGGTCACCGGCAACACGATGCCGACGGGCATCGTGGTCGACGGCAAGGAGCTGGTGCTGTTCTTCTGGGGCGCCTCCGACAGTCCGGTGTTCGCCCAGGCGGTGCGCGACACCCGCACCGGCGCCGTCAGCCAGGACGTCGGTATGTGCCGCGGCGGCACCGGATCCGACCTGCGGCCCCCGTTCCTCGCCCTGCAGCAGTGCGTCGCGACCGACGGCTCCCTCATCGAGTTCGGCGCTTTCCGGGGCGAGGCGGCGCGGGTCACCAGCCAGGCCGAGGGCACCACCACCGAGGCGTCCTTCGCCCGCTGGGACCAGGACACCGTCACCGTCTTCTGGCTGCGGCGCCAGGGCAAGCCGGCGCCGGAGGACATCTTCTTCCCCGACCGCGGCGAGACGAGTCCGGGACCGGAGGCGCAGTATCCCCTCGTCACCGTCTACAACGCCAAGGGCAAGGCGGTCGCGTCCGCCCGGATCCGGCCCGGGATGGGCCAGCAGAAGGGCGGCTGATCCTCGGGCGGCCCGGGGTTGCGGCCTGGCCGAGGTTCCGAGATATTCGGCTGATGGCTGGTGGTGACGATCTGGGGGCGTTGCTCGACGAGCAGGCCGCGTTCTATCGGGCGGTTTCGGCCGAGTACGACGACCATGCGCTGCCATTTCCCGGCGGCGGCGAGCTGTCCCAGGCGCTGGATGCCTTCCGGCCGGCGGGCAGCGTGCTCGAACTCGCCTGCGGTCCCGGCACCTGGACGCCCCGGCTGCTGCGGCACGCCACCGACGTCACGGCCGTGGACGCCTCGGCCGAGATGCTCGGCATCGCCGCGGCCCGTGCCGGCCGGGAGCGGGTGCGATTCGTGCAGGCCGATCTGTTCGACTGGCGGCCGGACCGCCGCTACGACGTCGTGTTCTTCGGGTTCTGGCTGTCGCACGTTCCGACCGAGCGCTTCGCGTCGTTCTGGTCGCTGGTGGCCGACTGTCTGCGGCCCGATGGACGGGTGTTCTTCGTCGACGACGCGTACCGCACGGACGAGGAACTCATCGAGGGCGAGCACTCCCCGGTCATCCAACGCCGGCTCACCGACGGGACGGCCTACCGGATCGTCAAGGTGCCGCACCGGCCCGAAGACCTCGAACAGCGGCTCGACCGGATCGGCTGGCGCATCAGGGTCCATCCGACTTCCGGGCCGTTCTACTGGGGCAGCGGCAACCGCCCGCAGACGACGAGAAAGTAAGGCAAAAAAGAAGGCAAGGAAATCTCACTCCCTGCCACTTTTAACATATAGCAGACTGGGGGGCTTGCCGCAAGACCCGGGTCACGCTGCAGAATCGTCGGCCGGACCAAGAACGGACGACGACATGGGGGCACGACGTGCTGGTGTTGGGTCTTCACGAGGTTGACGAGACGCGGCTCGCGGTCGTTGGCGGCAAGGGCGCGCATCTGGGGGCGCTGTCGCGGATCGAGGGCATCAGCGTGCCGGCCGGCTTCTGCGTGACGACGGACGCCTTCCGGCGGATCATGGCGGCCGCACCCTCGATCGGCGGGCGGCTCGATCAGCTGTCGCGCCTGAGCCCCGACGACCGGGAGGCGATCCGCACGCTCAGCGCGGAGATCCGCCGGACCGTCGAAGGGGTCACCATCCCGGACGATCTGGCGGCGGCGATCACCGGCGCCCTCGCCCAGCTCGGCGAGCAGGCCGCCTACGCCGTGCGATCCAGCGCGACGGCAGAGGACCTGCCGACGGCCTCCTTCGCCGGCCAGCAGGACACGTACCTCAACGTCGTGGGGCCGGCGGCGATTCTCCAGCACGTCAGCCGGTGCTGGGCCTCGCTGTTCACCGAGCGGGCCGTGACCTACCGCCAGCGCAACGGCATCGACCACCGTACGGTCCACATGGCCGTGGTCGTGCAGCGGATGGTCCTCCCGGACGCGGCCGGCATCCTGTTCACGGCCGACCCCGTCACGTCCAACCGGAAGGTCACCTCCGTGGAGGCGTGCTTCGGCCTCGGCGAGGCCCTGGTCTCCGGCCTGGTGAACCCGGATGTCTTCAAGGTCCGCGACGGCGAGGTGGTCGCCAAGACCATCGCCACGGACCCGGAGCGGCCGGCGCTGACGGATGCGCAGGTCGTGCGGCTCGCGCGGCTCGGCCGGCGGATCGAGGCGCACTTCGGCCGCCCCCAGGACATCGAATGGTGCCTGGCCGGCGACGACTTCCAGATCGTCCAGAGCCGGCCGATCACCACGCTGTTCCCCATCCCCGAGTCCGGCGACGGGGAGAACCACGTCTATCTCTCCGTCGGCCATCAGCAGATGATGACCGACCCCATGAAGCCCCTGGGGCTCTCCTTCTGGCAGATGACGACCCCCGCGCCCATGGCCGAGGCCGGCGGCCGCCTGTTCGTCGACGTCACCCGTAGGCTGGCCTCGCCGGCGAGCCGCGACGGCCTCGTGGAGCTCATGGGGAGATCCGATCCGCTGACCGCGGACGCGGTGCGGACCGTCCTCGAGCGCGACGGCTTCATCCGGCCGCTGCCGGACGAGGGTCCCCCCGGGCCACTGCCCGGCGGCGCGCCGGCCCCGATCGAGACCGATCCGGCCATCGTCACCGAGCTGATCGGGCTCAGCGAGGCGTCCATCGCCGCCTCGGAACACGAGATCCGGACGAAGTCCGGTGAGGCGCTGCTCGACTTCATCCGGGCGGACATCCAGGAGCTGCGGCGGATCCTGTTCGATCCGCGGAGCCATCGGGTGTTCATGTCGGCGATGGAGGCCACCTGGTGGCTCAACGAGCGGCTGGAGGCGTGGCTGGGCGAGAAGAACGCGGCGGACACGCTCACGCAGTCCGTGCCCCACAACGTCACGTCGGAGATGGGGCTGGCGCTGCTCGACGTCGCCGACGTGATCCGCGCCCATCCGGACGTGGTGGCGTTGCTGCGGCACGTCGAGGACGAGGGTTTCCTGGACGAGCTGCCCGGGCTCGACGGCGGGCGGGAAGCGCGCGACGCCATCGAGGCCTGGCTCGGCACGTACGGCATGCGCTGCGTCGGCGAGATCGACATCACGCGGCCGCGCTGGAGCGAACGCCCCTCCATGCTCGTGCCCATGATCCTCGGCAACATCAGGAACTTCGAGCCCGGCGAGAGCCGGCGACGCTTCGAGCAGGGCCGGCAGGAGGCCTGGAAGCAGGAGCAGGAGCTGCTGGAGCGCCTGCGGGTCCTGCCGGACGGGGAGAGCAAGGCCGACGAGACGAAGCGGATGATCGACCGGGTCCGGACCTTCATCGGCTACCGGGAGTATCCGAAGTACGGCATGGTCAGCCGCTACTTCGTGTACAAGCAGGCCCTGCTGGAGGAGGCCGGGCGCCTCGCGCGGGCCCGCGTGCTGCGCGAGCCGGAGGACATCTTCTACCTCACGTTCCAGGAGCTCCACGACGTCGTGCGCACGAACCGCGTGGACGACCGGCTCATCGGCCGGCGCAAGGAGGAGTTCAGGTCGTATCAGGCGCTCACGCCGCCCCGGGTGCTCACGTCGGACGGCGAGGCCATCACCGGGACGTACCGGCGTGACGATGCGCCGGCCGGCGCGCTGATCGGCCTTCCGGTCTCCGCCGGGACCGTCGAGGGGCGGGCCCGCGTCATCCTGGACATGGCACAGGCCGATCTCGAACCGGGCGACATCCTCGTCACGGCCCACACGGACCCCAGCTGGACGCCCCTCTTCGTCGCCGTCGCAGGCCTGGTGACGGAGGTCGGAGGACTGATGACGCACGGCGCGGTGATCGCGCGGGAGTACGGATTGCCGGCCGTCGTCGGTGTCGTGGATGCCACCCGGCTGATCCGCGACGGGCAGCGGATCCGCGTGCACGGAACCGACGGGTACGTCGAGATGCTGGACGCGTAGCGGTCCGGCAGCGGCTCAGGATGCCACCAGCTCCGGGGCGAAGGCGTGGGCGGTGGCGGCGGCCGGGGCCGGCCGGCCCAGCAGGTAGCCCTGGACCCGGTCGCAGCCGAGGCGGCGCAGCAGCTCGGCATGCTCCTCGGTCTCCACGCCCTCGGCCACGGTGATGAGGCCCAGGCTGCGGGCCAGGTCGACGATCGCCCGCACCAGCGCGGTCTGGCCCGCCACGTCGTCGCTGCTGTGCGGCAGGAACGAGCGGTCGATCTTGAGGATGTCGATCGGCAGGTCGCGCAGGTAGGCCAGGGACGAGTACCCGGTGCCGAAGTCGTCGATGGCGACCCGCACGCCGATCGCGCGCAGGGCGGTGAGGTGGGCGATCGTAAGCTCGGCCTGCGGGCCGGCGCCGACCAGGACGCCCTCGGTGATCTCCAGCGTGAGGGCGGCGCCGGGCAGGCCGGAGGCCTCCAGGGCACGGTGCACGCGGCAGACGAAGTCGGGCTCGGCGAGCTGGCGCGGGGAGACGTTGACGCTGACCCCGGCGCCATGGCGGGCGTGCCACGGGGCGGCGTCGCGGCAGGCGCGGGCCAGCACCCAGTCGCCCAGCGCCACGATGAGGCCGCTGGCCTCCGCGGCCGGGATGAACCGGTCCGGGCCGATCGGCGCGCCGCCGGGCGGGCACCAGCGCACCAGGGCCTCCACGCCGATGACCCGGTTGCCGTCGAGGGCGACGATCGGCTGGTAATGCACGGCCAGCTCGTCGGCGGCCAGAGCCGCCCGCAGCTGCTCGGCGGTGCGGCTGCGCTGCAGCTGCTGGTCGCGCAGCTGCTCGTCGAAGGGCAGGACGCGATCCTTGCCGGCCGCCTTGGCCGCGTAGAGGGCCACGTCGGCGTCGCTGAGCACGGTGGTCGGGCCGGCCGCGGCGCCGAACTGGCGGGCGCCCGCGGTGGCGGAGACGAACAGCTCGGCGCCGCCGACGTCGACCGGCTGGCGCAGCGCGGCCAGCATCCGCTCGCCGCGCTCGAGCAGCTCGGCCTCGCTCGCGCGCGGGCACAGCAGGGCGAACTCGTCGCCGCCGAGGCGGGCGAGGGTGTCGCCGGGGGTGAGCAGGCCCTCCAGGCGGCGGCCGACCGCGATGAGCAGGGCGTCGCCGGTCGGGTGGCCGAAGCGGTCGTTGACGTCCTTGAAGCCGTCGAGGTCGAACAGGACCAGGCCGCCGCCCCCGCCGCCGGTCAGCAGCTCGACGAGCCGGTCGTCGAGCAGCCGCCGGTTGGGCAGGCCGGTCAGGGCGTCGTGCAGGGCGTGGTGGCGCAGCAGGGCCTGCATCTGCGACTGCTGGCGCAGGGACTCCTGCAGGTCGAGGGCGCGGCGCTGCTCGATCCGCCCGGCGTGGCCGAGCCGGATGACGAGCAGCACGGCGGTCACGGCGGCCGGGGCGAGCGGGACGACGACGTCGAGCGCGTCGAAGACGCCCCGGTCGAGCTGGGCCAGCAGCGAGTAGGCGGTGGCGGCCGGGCCGATGAGCACGACCACGGCGTACACCACCGTCACCCACCTCGACGAGGACGGCAGGGCCGGCGGGGAGGGCGTGCTCGCCGACGGGTGCAGCACCGCGGCGGCGATGCACGAGTAGGTGGCGACCCAGCAGGCGACGGTCGGGCCGGGGCCGGCCCAGGAGCCGCCGAGGGCGGCCGACACGAAGTACGACACGTCGGCGGTGAGCAGGCAGGCGGCCCCGCCGAGCAGGAGCAGGTTGGTGCCGCGCAGCGTGCCCGAGGCCACGACCATGCGCACCGCGGTGGCGAGGATCAGCAGGTCCAGCGGCGGGTACAGGGCGACGGTGAGGCTCACCGGGTGGCCCGGCTGGTGGCGCACCAGCGGGTCGTAGAGCAGCACCCAGGTGACGACGACGGCGGTGCACAGCGCGATGCCGGCCTCGGTGAAGCCGACGAGCTTGGAGCCGTACCGGCTGGTGGACGGCAGGCTGAGAAGGCCGGCGGCGATGAGCGGGTACATGGCGAAGTAGGTGGCGTCGACCGCCGGCATGCCCGAGCCCGGGTGCCCCAGCGCGACGGCCACGGACCAGCACAGGTCCGCGAGCCCGGCGCAGCTCATCGCGGCCGCGAGCAGCCACCACGTGCGCCGCTGGTCGGCCTTGCCCGCCCGCAGCCGGGCGACGAGGACCCCGACCGCGCAGGCGGAGGCGAACGCGTAGGTGAGCAGCTGGGCCGAGGTCGGCAGCAGCGGCGCGGCGATCGCGACCGGAAGGCCGCCGAGGAGGTACCACCACCAAGCGTTCGCCTGGAAACGCATGCGGGCGACCCTCCCGAAGTCCGCGGACCTGCCGGTGTCCAGGATCACCCGCCCGCGGTGCGGACCGGTTGCGGCCGCGGTTGCAGACGGTGCCGATCGTGCGGGCGCCTCGTGGGCCCGCGCGGCCGGGTAGCCGGCGCGGTTGCGGATGGTGCCGATCGTGTAGGCGACCCCGTCGAACAGCTCGCGCGCCAGGTGGCCGGCGCGGTTTCAGATGGTGCCGATCGTGTAGGCGACCCCGTCGAACAGCTCGCGCGCCAGGTGGCCGGCGCGGTTTCAGATGGTGCCGATCGTGTAGGCGACCCCGTCGAACAGCACGGTCCCCCGCCCGTGCTTGTCACCGCCGGGCGCGGCGGGCAGCGGCCAGTCGCGCAGCAGCGCCGGCGTGATGGTGCGCGGTTCAGCCGGCCTCGGCACGGACGTCCTCCTGGCTGGTCGAGACGGTCCCCGCCGCGTGCAGGTGCTCGACGAAGTTGAACCGCTCGGGGCGCAGGACCCCGCCCTCGAGGCGCCAGCTGCTGATCGAGCCGTTGGCCATCGCGGTGGTGCGGGCCAGGCGGAGCAGCTCCTCCTCGCCGAGGCCTTCCACGAGGTACCGCAGCAGCAGCGCCAGCGCGTCGTGCGCCACGAGCAGGACCCGCCCGCCCGGATGGTCCTCGCGCAGGTCCCGCCGCAGGCTGCGCAGCCGCAGCAGCACGTCGGCCCACGACTCCCCGCCCGGCGGCCGGTAGTACAGCTTGCCGAGGCGCCGCCGCTGGTGGGCCTCGCCGGGCAGCCGGGCCTCGACGCCGGCCCGGGTGAGCCGGTCGAGCGCGCCGAGCTCCCGGTCGCGCAGCCGCTCGTCGACGCGGACCGGCACGCCCAGCCCGTCGAGCGCGAGCTCGGCGGTCTGGCGCGCCCGCAGGTACGGCGACACCACCACCGCCTCGGGCCGCTGCGCCTCCGACAGCCCCGCGAGCCACTTCCCCACCGCCCGCGCCTGGTCCTGCCCGAGGTCGGTCAGCGGGACGTCGGCGTCGCGCTCCGCGATGTCGATCACCTCGGTCCGGGCCAGCTCGGCCTCCTCGGCCCGGACGTTGCCGGTGCTCTGGCCGTGCCGGACGACCCCCAGCCACCCCAATTCCGCCATGTCGCCGGGATACCCATGGGCCGGGGCGCGACACGCCGCCTACAGCGTGGCGGCCCACTCCTCGACCGTCGTCACCTGCGCCTGCCGCGGGAACACCTTCTCGGTGAGCACCCGGTGCACCTCCGGGTCCGGATCGATGCAGGCGTCGGCGAGCACGACGAGCCGGTAGTCGAGGTCGGCCGCCTGGCGCAGCGTGGAGAGCACGACGCCGCTGGTGGAGATGCCGGCCAGCACCAGCGTGCCGGCCCCGGCGCCGCGCAGCAGCACGTCGAGGTCGCTGCCGCTGAAGGCGCTCACCCGGCGCTTGAGGATCACCGGCTCGTCGGGCCGGGCCTCCAGCGCGGGGTGCAGCTGGGTGGCCGGGTGGTCCTGGGTCATCGCGTCGCCGAACTGCACGACGCGCCCGAACGTCTGGTTGGACCCGGCGGCCTCCGGGTACCCGGCCCGGAACGCGACCCGGACGAACATCACCGGGACGCCGGCCTTGCGGGCGGCCGCGACCGCGGCGAGCCCGCCGCCGATCAGGGCCTCGCCGCCGGACCGCTCGATGATGCCGTTCTGGTAGTCCATGACGAGCAGCACGGCACGGTTGTCGGACATGGTTTCGGTACCTTTCCTACTGCGTCAGCGCGCCCAGCAGGCCGAGCGCCTCGTTGATGATCGCCAGCTGCTCCGCGGTGAACCGCCGGTCGAGCTCCCGGGCCAGCCACGCGCTGCGCCCGGCCTTCTCCTCCTGGCCGCGCCGCTTCCCGGCCGGGCTCAGCGTGATGATCTGCCGCCGCCCGTCCTCGGGATCGGCCGCCCGCTCGATGAGCCCGAGCTCCTCGAGCCCGTTGAGGGTGGCGGTCATCGACTGCGACCGCACCCCCTCGGCCAGCGCCAGCACGGTGGTCGAGGACGCGCCGTCGTCGTAGAGGCGCAGCAGAACCGCCGACTGCGAGGGCGTCAGCCCGCTGGAGGGCAGCTGCCGCATCCGCGCCTTGAGCCCGCGGAACAGCGCGACCAGGTCCTGAGCGGCGGCGGCCGCGCCCGGCGTCCCGTCCACGCCCACCACCTCCTTCGGAAAACTACGTAGACTCTATTACGTAGTTTACCTACGAAGTAACCCGCGTGGCTCCTGCTGCCACAAGGCTCGCGGGAAACCCGAAGGATTGTGTCGGGGCCGCCGGCGCGGGTAGCGGGCCCGCATGGACACCTCGGCGACCTTCATCGGCACCGCCACCGTGCTGCTGCGCCTCGGCGGGTTCACCATGCTGACCGACCCGAACTTCCTGCACCGCGGGCAGCGGGCCTACCTCGGGTACGGCCTGTCGAGCAGGCGGCGCACCGAGCCCGCGCTCGGCCCGGGCGACCTGCCGAGCCTCGACGGCATCGTGCTGTCGCACCTGCACGGCGACCACTTCGACCGGATCGCGAGGCGGCGGCTGCCGCGGGACGTGCCGGTGCTCACCACCCGCCCGGCCGCCCGCCAGCTCACGAGGTGGAGGTTCGGCGCCGCCATGGGCCTGCGCGACTGGGAGGATGTCGTGCTGCGCCGGCCCGGCGAGTCGCTGCGCATCACCGCGGTGCCGGCCCGCCACGGCCCCGCGGGGGTGTACCGGGCCCTGCCTGCCACCATGGGGAGCATCCTGGAGTGGGAGCGCGACGGCGGGGCGCGGCTGCGGCTGTACATCAGCGGCGACACCCGCTTCCAGCGCCGGGCGCTGCGGGAGATCCCGCACCGCTTCGGCGACGTCGACGCCATGCTGCTGCACCTGGGCGGCACGCGGCTGCTGGGGATGCTGGTCACCATGGACGCGCCGGAGGGGATGGCGCTCGCCCGGCTGGTCCGGCCGCGGCGGATCGTGCCGATCCACTACGACGACTATCCGGTGTTCCACGATCCGCTGTCGAACTTCCTGCAGCTGGCGGGCGCGAGCGAGCTGGCCGGGGCGGTGCGGCCGGTGGGGCGCGGGGAGACCGTCGACCTGGCGCCGGCGGTGCTCACTCGCTGAGGCGGCGGCGCAGGAACTGCAGGGCGTGGGTCAGCAGGCGGGACACGTGCATCTGCGACATGCCGACCCGCTCGGCGATCTCGGTCTGGGTCAGGTTGCCGTAGAAGCGCAGGGCCAGGATGCGCTGCTCGCGCTCGGGCAGGCGCTCGACCAGCACCCGCAGCGCCTCGCGGAACTCCACCATGCCGAAGTCGGCCGGCTCGCCGCCGATGGTGTCGGCGATCGTGGTCGAGTCGTCGGCGGTGCGCGTCGGGGTGTCCAGGGACACCGGGCGGTACGCGTGGCCGGCCCCCAGCACCTCGATGACCTCCTCCTCGGGGGCGTCGAGGTGCTCGGCGAGGTCGGTGACGGTCGGCGAGCGGCCGAGCCGCTGGGTGAGGTCGTCGCGGGCCTGGTTGACCCGCAGCCGCAGCTCCTGCAGGCGCCGGGGCAGCCGCACGCCCCAGGTGCGGTCGCGGAAGTGCCGCTTGATCTCCCCGGCGATGGTCGGGGTGGCGTAGGCGCCGAACTCGATGCCGCGGTCGGGGTCGAAGCCGTCGACGGCCTTGATCAGCCCGAGCGCGGCCACCTGGGTGAGGTCGGCGAGCGGCTCGCCGGCCCCGCCGTAGCGGCGGGCCAGCTGCTCGGCGGTCGGCAGGCAGGCCTCGATCACCGACTCGCGGATCCGGGACCGCCCCGGGTCGCCGGGGGCCAGGCGGTGCAGCCGGGCCAGCTGCTCGGTCGCCTCCGGGGGCCAGTGGCCGTGCCCGAGGTGCAGCCCGTCGAGGTCGACCGGCCGGCGCTGGCGCTCGGACGGCGGCCAGTCCAGCTCGTCGTAGGCGCCCAGCTCCTTGGCCACCCCGGCGACCTCGACGGCGCTCAGCACCGTGCCGCGGGTCCCGGCGAGGTGGATCGTGGCGTCCAACTGGGCGGCGCGGTGGTGCAGGTACAGCATCACCTTGATCGCGGAGGCGTCGATCAGCCGCAGGTCGGACACCTCGACCGCGATGTCGCGCGTCCCAGCGTCGAAGCGTTCGAAGATGACCTGGCGCAGATATGGCGCGGACGCGTAGTCGAGCGTCCCGGTCAGCTCCAGCAGGCTTTCGTCCCGCCGGGTCGACAGGCTGACGCCCAGGTCCACGGTCACCCGATTCGCCTACCCACCGCCGACCCGGGCAAACGACTCAGCGCGCGGCGCGCAGCAGCTCCGCCAGGTCGAGCAGGCCCTCGCCGGTCCAGACGACGGAGCACAACGCCAGCCCCACGGGCACCACGGCCAGGATCGGCGGGACGGCGGCCGGCAGGGGCTCGAGCAGGCGGCTCATCCGGCGCGGCACCACGCCGCCGGGGGCCGCGGCCGGCAGCGCGGCCCGGTGCGGGGCGGCGACGGCGGCGAGGGCGGCCGTGCCGATGGCATGGGCGACGGTACGGCGGGACCCCAGCGCCACCGCGGCCCGCTCGTCGGCGGCCCGCTCGACGAGGTAGCCGAGGTGCCGCCCGGCCCACCACAGGGCGGGGTGCGCGGCCACGGCCAGCTCGGCGACGCGCACCAGCCGGTGGTGGCCCTCGGCCAGGTGGGCCCGCTCGTGGGCCAGCAGCGCCTCGAACTGCGGTGCGGTGAGCAGGTCCCGCATGCCCTCGGTGACGACGACGTGCCCGGGCCGTCCCGGCACCGCGAACGCGCCGGGCGCCGGGTCCGCCACCACGACCAGCGGCTCGGCCCCGGCAAGGGGCAGCAGCGCCAGGACCCGGCGCTGGACCTGCCAGCGGTACGCCACGGAGCCCACCACGGCGGCCAGCAGCGCCGCGCTGAGCCAGGGCACCCACGGCTCGGCCGCGGTGTCGCGCGCCACCACGGCGCTGGACCACCCGAACGCCCGCCCGGCCGCCGGCACCTGGGCGGCCGCCTTCGCGGTGAACAGCGCCAGGTTGGCCGTGCTGGCGGCCGCGGCGACGAGGGCGGACCAGGCCACGGCCCGGGCGGCGACGGACGGCGCGAGCCGGTCGGCCAGCAGCCGCACCGCGACGACGAGCAGCGGCGGGACGACGAGGACAGAGCAGACGAAGTGGTCGAACACGGCTCACCACCTCCCGGGCGGGCGCGATCGGTACAGTCTGGCGGTGAGCCCTGCACCCGCCACCGGCGACGACGGGACCGGCCGGCCACGGCGGCGGCCCGGCCAGCTCGAGGCCGAGGTCCTGACCATACTCGGGGCGGCCGCCGGACCGCTGACCCCCGGCGAGGTGCGGGACCGGCTGGATCCGCAGGGCCGCCTGTCGTACAGCGCCGTGGTGACCACGCTGACCCGGCTGCACGAGCGCGGCGCGGTGCGGCGCGAGCGGGACGGGCGGGCGTTTCGCTACGGGGCGCTGAGCGACCCCGCCGGCCTGGTCGCCGACCGGATCAGCCGCCTGCTCGCCGCGCAGGCCGACCGGGCCTCGGTGCTGCGCCGCTTCGTGGGCAGCCTCACCGAGCAGGACGAGCGGCTGGTGCGCGAGCTGCTGCGGGAGCATCCCGAGCGCGATTGACGGCCGCCTCTGCTAACTTCCACACGGCTGTAGAAGGTGTGGAGGGCCGGATGGCGGTGGTGCTGGACGACGTCGTCCTGGTGCTGCTGGCCGACGGCCCGAGCAGCGCCTTCGAGCTGTGGCAGCGCCACAGCGACATCTTCGGCGAGGCCCGCCGGGTGGATCTGAGCCGGGTCATGATCAGCGTGAACCGGCTGGAGCGGGCCCGGCTGCTGCGCATCGAGGTGCCGGCGACCGCCCGGCTGGGCAGCGGCAACCGGCTCGGCTGCTGGCTCACCGCGGCCGGGCGCGGCCGCCAGGCCGAGTGGCTGTGCGCGGTCGGCCCGGACACCGACATCGAGGACGTGTACGTGCGCGGCCTGCTCGCCGTCGAGGCGGCCGACGCGGCCGCGTTCGAGGGCTTCCTCGCCGCCGGCCTCGCCGCGACCCGGCAGCGGATGCGCCGGCTGGCCGCGGCCGAGGACACCCAGCCGGCGCACCGGGCCCGCACCTCCTACGACCAGGAGGTCACCCGGGCCCTGGCGCTGTGGCTCAACCAGCTGCCCGAGCAGCGCGGGTCATGACAACACCGTGAAAGCAGTCGACGGTACTTCGAAACTCATCGACGTCCCGATGCCTTGCTCCCTACCTTGAGGGCCCGCCAACCCCCAAGGAGGTGCACATGGTCATCCGCGCGCGCCGGGTTCGCGGGCCGCCGACCCGCTCCCGCGCGTGGCGTTCCCGGCGCTCAGTGCAGCGCCCGCTCCAGCTCGGCCTTCGTCATCTTCGAGCGGCCCTTGAGGTTGCGGCGCTTGGCCTCGGCGTACAGCTGCTCCTTGGAACGATCGGCCTGCTGCTGCTTGGCACGGGCGGACGTCGAACGGCCGGACGACGAACGGCTGCCCGACGACGAGCCGCGGGAACCGCCGCGGGCCTCCCCCGACTCGGCGCGCTGCTTATTGACGGTGCGGGCGGCGATCTCCTCGGCCCGGCCCGGCGCGCGGCCGCGCTCCCGCTCGCTGTCCTTGACGTGCTCGTACTGCCGTTCCCGCTTGTTGCTCCACGACTGTCGTGGCATGGCCTTCTCCTTCGCGTGTGTACCTCGTCCCGCCATACCCACCCGGTGGCCGTTCAGTCCGCCGGCGGCGTTTGAACGCACCGGCGGCGGGAAGCGCCGGCCTCGATCGAGGCGTCCCCGTTGCAACGCCGCGGGCGCGGGTAGGCGCAGCGCATGGCCAAGCCGCGTATCGTCATCGCCGGGGCCGGGTTCGCCGGCTACCAGACCGCCCGTCAGCTGCTGCGCCGCTCCCGCGGGGCGGCCGAGGTCGTGCTGGTCAACCCCACGGACTACTTCCTGTACCTGCCGCTGCTGCCCGAGGTGGCCGGCGGCACGCTGAACCCGTGGCACGCGTGCGTGCCGCTGCAGGACACCCTGCCCGGCGCGCGAGTCGTGCTGGGCGAGGTCGACGGGCTGGACCTGGCGGCGAAGGCCGTGATGTACACCGGCCCCGAGGGTGAGCGAGGGACCCTCGGGTTCGACCGCCTGGTGCTCGCCGCGGGGAGCGTCACCAAGCTGCTGCCGATCCCGGGCATCGCCGACCACGCGCACGGCTTCCGCGGGATCGCGGAGGCGCTGTACCTCCACGACCACCTCATCAGCCAGATCGAGCTGGCCGACGCGGCCGACGACCCGGCGGAGCGCGCGGCCCGGATGACGTTCGTCGTCGTCGGGGCCGGCTACACCGGCACGGAGGTGACCGCGCAGGGGCAGCTGCTCACCGCCGCCGTGGCCGCCCGCCATCCGCGCCTGCGGGACACGCCGCCCCGCTGGTTGCTGCTGGACACCGCGGACCAGGTCCTGCCGGGGATGCACCCGCGCATGGCGGAGGGCGCCGCGAAGGTCCTTCGCTCCCGCGACATCACCATCGGCCTCGGTACGTCCATCCGCGAGGCGACCGCCGACGGCGTACGGCTGACCGACGGCCGGTTCGTGCCCTCCCGCACGTTGGTGTGGTGCGTCGGCGTGCGCCCGGATCCGCTGGTGGAGGGGGCCGGCCTGCCCACCCGCAACGGCCGGGTCGAGGTGGACACGCACCTGAGCGTCCCGGGCCACCCGGATGTCTACGCCTGCGGCGACGGCGCGGCCGTGCCCGACCTGTACCACCAGGGGGCCGACACGCCGATGACGGCCCAGCACGCGGTGCGCCAGGGACGGCTCGTCGCCCACAACATCGCGGCCTCGTACGGGATCGGCACCCGCCGCCGCTACCGGCACCGCGATCTCGGCTTCGTGGTCGACCTGGGCGGCCGCGACGCCGTGGCCAACCCGGTGCGCGTGCCGATGCGCGGCCTGCTCGCCAAGGCGGTCACCTGCGGCTACCACCTCAGCGCCCTGCCGGCCAACCGGTTGGGCACGGCGGCCGACTGGTTGCTGAGCGCGGCCTCGCCCCGGCCGGGCGTCCAGCTGGGCCTGGTCCCGGGCCCGCTGGTGCCGCTGGAGACCAAGGAGGTCGCGGTGGGGGTCCGGTAGCCGCGTGGGGCTCCGCGGCTCGCGCCGGGAGCCCCACCGTGGGCTCAGCCCTGGGTGCAGGCGGCGCCGTTGAGCGTGAAGGCGGCCGGGACGCCGTTGGTGCCGGCCACGGAGTTGCCGTTGAGGCCGAAGTTGACGCTGCGGCCCACGAACGTCGACTTACACGCTTCACTAACCGACGTGCAGGTACACCAGCTGCCAGTTGCCGGCGATGACCTTGAGCAGCAGCGAGAGGTGCGCGGTGCCGGCCCGGGCCGAGCACAGCGCCTCCCAGCGGCCGGTGCCGACCAGCCACTCGGCGTCGGTCAGCGCGGCGCGCTCCTCGTCCGTCAGGCCAGTGACGACCGCGTCGCGGCCCCGTGCCGCCGCGCCGCGCCGCCACAGGGTCGCGCCGGCGGCGACGAGCCGGGGCAGGTCCCGGGCCGGGCCGGCACGCAACGCGTCGAGGAACGTGCCCAGCTCGTGGGCGGTCTCCTCGGCGGCGTCGATGGTGACCGGCTCACCCTTGGCGATCGGGCGCCGGGCGACGTCGCAGCCGCGCTCGAAGTCCTGGTAGCAGGACGGGTCGTCGGCGTGGTTCACGAAGCGGGCCGGGGGCGGGTAGAGATAGCGCCGGCCGCCGTAGCTGTGCACGAAAAGGTCCTCGCCGGGTGGCAGCGCGCGATATTCGTCCTCGTCGAGCGGGCGCAGCCGGTAGGCGACGACCACCTCCCCCGCCGCGAAGTCCCGCGCCGCATAGACGCCGCGCCCCGCAAGGGCCCCTCTGCCGATGGTCACCTCGTCCACCCGACCACCGTAGGTCGAGCCGACCGGCACTCGCGGTGCGCCTGACGGGTGGATCGCAGCAGTGAGCCCCATGTATACGATGTCGCCGTGACGTACCCCGGGGGACAGCCAGACCCGCAGCAGCCCTACCAGCAGCCGTACGGCGGCCAGCCGTACCAGCCGCAGCCGTACGAGCAGCCCTACCAGCAGCCGTACGAGCAGCCGCCCGTCTCCGGGGTGCCCTCCTACGGACCGCCGGTGTCGGGCCAGCCGTACGCGCAGCCGGTGTCCGGCCAGCCGTACCCGGCGCAGCCCTACGGGCCGCCCGGCTATGTCCCGCCCACCGGCGGCAGCACCCAGAAGGGCGGCAAGTGGGCCCTGCTCGGCCTCGGCTCGTTCCTGGCCCTCGTGCTGGTCATCGTCGGCGCCTACTTCACCTACCAGCGGGTCTTCGTGCACACCCCGAGCGAGGTCGTGCAGGCCTACCTCGAGGAGGCCACCAAGGACCACCCGGACCCGCACGGCCTGGAGAAGTACCTCTGCAAGGACGAGGCCACGAAGCTCGAGAAGGAGCTGGCCAACAGCAAGGACTCCTCCGACGGCAACGACGGCAACCGGGTCCTGGAATGGCACGTGACCGGCGAGTCCGTCAACGGCAACACCGCGACGGTCTACACCCAGTTCACCATCAAGGACAGCAACAGCCGCACCTCGAACCGCACGCTCAACCTGACCCTCGTCAAGGAGAGCCGGGAGTGGAAGATCTGCGGCTTCGCGGCCTGACGACAAAGATCCGACCTTGACCAGGGGGTCAGGAGTTTCTGGGGGCTGCCTCTTCAGCCGCCCGTGAAGTCGCTCGCGCCCGGAGCGAGGTCGCCCTAGGGTGCTTTGGTCATGGGCAGGTTGGTTGAGGCGGCCGTCCCGGCGCGGCTCGGTTCGGCGTACCGGTGGCTGCTGGCCTCGTCCTGGACGAGCAACCTCGGCGACGGGATCGCGCTGGCGGCCGGGCCGCTGCTCGTGGCCTCCCTGACCGGCAACGCGTTCCTGGTGTCGCTCGCCGCGCTGCTGCGCTGGGCGCCGCCGCTGGTGTTCGGGTTGTACGCCGGGGTGCTGTCCGACCGCCTCGACCGGCGCAGGATCGTCATGGTCGCCGACGGGCTGCGCGGCGTGGTGCTCGGCGGGCTGGTCGCGCTGATGCTTGCCGACCGGCTGTCGGTGGCGGTCGCGCTCGTGGCGCTGGGGCTGCTGACGACGGGCGAGGTGTTCGCCGACAACGCCGGCCAGACACTGGCGCCGATGCTGGTGCACCGCGACGACCTCGTGGTGGCCAACGCCCGGCTCCAGGCCGGCTACATCACGCTCAACCAGCTCGCCGGCCCCCCGCTCGGCGCGCTGCTGTTCGCGGCCGGGCGGACCTGGCCGTTCGCCGCCGAGTGCCTGCTCGTCACCGCCGGGGTGCTGCTGGTGGCGCGCACGGCCCTGCCGCCGCCCGCCGGCGGCCCGGCCGAGGCCCCCGCCGGGGTGTGGCGGGCGGTGGCCGAGGCGGTGCGGTGGACCTGGCGGCACGCCGCCGTGCGGACCCTGTCACTGACCATCCTCGTCTTCAACGTCACGTTCGGGGCCGCCTGGTCGGTCCTGGTGCTGTACGCGCAGCAGCGGCTCGGCCTCGGCGCCGTCGGCTTCGGGCTGCTCACCACGCTCGGCGCCGTCGGCGGCCTGGTGGGCACCGGGCTCTACGGCCGGCTCACGCGCCTGGTCAGCCTGGGCAACATCATGCGGGCCGGCCTGATCATCGAGACGCTGACCCACCTGGCGTTCGCGGTGACGACGTCGCCCCGGGTCGCCGCGGCCATCCTGTTCGTCTTCGGCGCCCACGCGTTCATCTGGGGCACCACCTCGATCACCGTGCGCCAGCGGGCGGTCCCGGAGCACCTGCAGGGCCGGGTCGGCAGCGTCAACACCATCAGCGTCTTCGGCGGCCTGGTCGTCGGATCGCTGCTCGGCGGCGTCCTGGCGACCCGGATCGGCGTCACCGCGCCCTTCTGGTTCGCCTTCGCCGGCTCAGCGGTCTTCGTCGTGCTGCTCTGGCGCCAGCTCGCCCACATCGCCCACGACTGAGCGCCCACCGGCCGGCCGGGCCGATCGCCAGCGCAGCGGGGTCTCCGGGCCGGCCGCGATCAGCCGACCGGCGTAGCCGGCGAGGGTGCCGGCGCCCGGCGCGGATCCGGCGGGCGTCCACGGGGTCGCCGGGTCGGTCGACGGCGGGCGGGCCAGCAGGCGGTCGCCGGCGGCCATGGCGTAGAGGCGGCCGCTGAGAGCGGTCAGCGCCACCGCGCCGCCCGAGTCGCCGATCGCGCGCCACGGTGCCGGTTCGGCGGGGTCGGACGGCAGGTCCAGGGCGGGCAGGTGCAGCAGCTCGCCGCCGATGGTGGCCGCGAAGAGGCCGGCGTCGCACAGCGCCATGGCGCGGGTGCCCGGCGGGACGGCCGCCACGTCGGTCCAGTCCACGCGGTCCGGGGTGGGGTCGCGGTACAGCAGGCGCCCCTGCTCCGTGACGGCCCACAGGCCCAGCCACATCCGCCCGGCGGCCTCGCGCGGTGCGGCGAGGGCCAGGACGCCGTCGGCGCGGCCGATGCTGCGCCACGGCAGGTTCTGCGCGCACGCCTCGCGGGTCAGCAGGGCCCCGTCGGCGGCGACGGCGAAGAGCCGGTCGTCGCAGGCGGCCAGGGCGGTCAGGTCGGCCGGGGGGCCGATGACGTCCCAGGCCGGCGGGGACGCGGTGAGTCGGTCCAGCACGTTGCGGGTGATCCGGTCGACCACCGGGTCGTCGAGGCCCTTGCCCCAGTTGACGGTGGCCGCGGTGAACACCGTGCCGGCGCCGAGCCCGAACACGCCCATGGTGGCGGCGCCGCCCTGGCCGTAGCGGCGCCAGTGGCGCAGGTCCGCGGTGGCGAGCACCACGAACGACGGCGGGGTGCCGTCGCGGCCGGTGGCCCGGGGCACGCCGTCGACCTCGGACACCTCGGCGGCGTCGGTCTCGTAGCCCAGCGTGCCCTGGCCGAACTTGTCGCCGTCGGCGAGGCCGGTGCCCTCGAAGACCCAGTGGTCGGCGAAGCGGGCGGTGTAGGCCTCGCGGCCCATGACCGCCATGCCGTCGCCCCAGGCGCCCGCGCCGCGGCGGAAGCTCACGCCGGTCATCGCGTTCTCCGGGCGGTGCACCGGGGCGCTGGACCACTCGACGGTGACCCGGCCCGGGTCGACGGCGGCCATCGGGTCGGTGGCGGCGTCGCGGTGGCAGACCATCGTGCGGCCGCCGTCCTCGAGGCGCATCTGCCACCAGGCGGTGTTGGCGCCGAAGACCGCCACGTTGCCGCCGCGGCGGGCGAAGGACTCGACGGCGTCGCGCATCTCCCACGTCCAGTACTCGTCGTGGGCGCAGACGACGAGCAGGCGGTAGCGGGACAGCAGCTCGTCGCCGCCGTGCAGGTCGAGGTTGGAGCAGTACTCGGCGGGGTGGCCGGCGCCGGGCAGCCAGCGCAGCAGCGGCTCCTCCCAGCGCTCCGGCGGGGGGCCGCCGCCCGGGCGGTCGAAGGTGACGCGGGTGGCGCGCAGGGGCTGCTCGGCGTAGTAGAGCCCCTCCCCCGGCTCGCCGGCGCGGTTGTACGCCTGCCAGGTGGCGAACGGGACCGACACCAGGATCGGCGACGCCGCGCCGGGGTCGGCGGCGCGCACGGCGAACCACACCTCGTCCTCGCCGGCGGCGTCGATGCGCGGCTGTTCACCCGGGCGGGCGAACGTCGCGCGGTAGAGGGAGCTGGGCCAGTCCGGCGGGACGTCGAGGGTCCATTGTGGAGCTTCGACGGCGGTTCGCAGTACGACTTCGCAGGAAACGGCGTCGGCGACCACCACGTGGCCGGGCTCGGACACCGCGAACTCGAGCGTGCCGCCCGCGGCGCAGGAGGTGGCGCGCGCGTACGCCCGAATGCTCATCATGCCTCCAGCGGGGCCGGCAGGCGGTCGGTCGGCACGTCGCCTAAAGCTATGAGTCGATATCGTTACTGTCAACAATCTTTACGGAAGTTGGTCGATGCGCCCGGCCCGGCACCGCCGGAACGGGTCGCTCACCACCGTCGGCGGCGGGCCACCACGACGGCCGCCGCGGCGAGCGCGGCCACGCCGGCCACCGCCGCCGCGGTCACCCCCGCCCGGGGTGGGGCCGGCCGGGGCGCCCAGGACCGCTCCGGGTTCGAGCTCCCGTCGTCGCCGCGCAGGGCGGCGCGCAGCAGCTCGGCCAGGTGCATGCCGCGGCGGCCGCCGACCGCGTTCTGGTCGATCTGCGTGCGGCAGCTGAATCCGTCGGCCAGCACCACGTCGTCCGGGCCGGCGTCGCGCACGGCCGGCAGCAGCACCCGTTCGGCGCACGCCTCGGAGACCTCGTAGTGGCCGCCGCCCTCCTCGAACCCGAAGTTGCCGGCCAGGCCGCAGCAGCCGGAGTCCAGCACGACCGCCTCGACGCCCGCCCGGTGCAGCAGGGCCTCGTCGGCGTCGAAGCCGAGCACGGCGTGCTGGTGGCAGTGGGTCTGGATGAGCGCCTTGCGGTGCACCTGCGGCGGCCGCCAGCCCGGGCTGTGCTCGTGCAGCAGCTCGGCCAGGGTGAAGGTCTGCCGCCGCAGCCGCTCGAAGTCCTCGTCGTGCGGGAACAGCTCGTGCGCGTCGCTGCGCAGCACGGCGGTGCAGCTCGGTTCAAGCCCGACGATCGGGGTGCCGGCGCGCAGGTACGGCCGCAGCACGGCGACGGTCCGCTCCAGCGCGCGCTTGGCCGTGTCGAGCTGACCGGTCGAGATCCACGTCAGGCCGCAGCACACGGCCTGGGGCGGCACCAGCACCCGCCAGCCGGCGTCCTCGAGCACCTCGACGGCGGCCCGGCCGATCGCCGGGTCGAAGTGGTTGGTGAACGTGTCCGGCCACAGCACGACGTCGCCGCGCGTGGCGGTGCCCGCCGGGCGACGGCGACGCAACCAGCGCTGGAACGTGCGACCGGCGAAGAGCGGGAGCTCTCGGCGCACGTCGACCCCGGCGGCCCGCTTGGCCAGCGTGCCGATCGGGCCGGCGTGGGCCAGCGCGTTGACGACGCTCGGGGCCCGGGCGGCAAGCGCCGCCCACAGCGGCAGCCAGCCCATCGAGTAGTGCGCGCGCGGCCGGAGCCGGCCGGTGAAGTGGTGGGCGAGGAACTCGGCCTTGTAGGTGGCCATGTCGACGTTGACCGGGCAGTCGGTCTTGCAGCCCTTGCAGGCCAGGCACAGGTCGAGGGCGTCGCGCACCGCGTCGGAGCGCCAGCCGTCGCCGATCGCGCCGCCGCGGGCCGTGCCGTCGAGCATCTCGAACAGCAGCCGGGCGCGGCCGCGGGTGGAGTGCTCCTCCTCCCGGGTGACCATGTACGACGGGCACATGACCCCGCCCTCCTCGCGCCGGCACGTGCCGACGCCGACGCAGCGCATGACCGCCCGGCTGAAGCTGCCCTCGTCGTCCGGGTAGGCGAAGTGCGTCTTCGGCGCGGGATGGCGGAAGCTGGTGCCCAGCCGCAGGTCCTCGTCGAGCCGGCCGGGCATGACGACCTTGCCCGGGTTCATGCGGTTGTCCGGGTCGAAGATCGCCTTGCACTGCTCGAACGCGCGGACGAGGTCCGGGCCGAACATCTTGGGCAGCAGCTCGGCGCGCTGCTGGCCGTCGCCGTGCTCGCCGGAGAAGGACCCGCCGTAGCTGACGACGAGGTCCGCGGCCCGCTCCAGGAACGCCCGGTACGCCGCGATCCCGTCCGCGCTGACCAGGTCGAACGGGATGCGGGAGTGCACGCAGCCCTGCCCGAAGTGCCCGTACAGGCTGGCGGTGGAGTAGCCGAACGCGTCGTACAGCCGGCGCAGGTCCCGCAGGTAGTCGCCGAGCCGGTCGGGCGCCACCGCGGAGTCCTCCCAGCCGGGCCAGGTGTCCGGCAGGCCGGGGACCCGCGCGGTCGCCCCGAGCGCCCCCTCCCGCGCCAGCCACACCTGTCGCTCGTACTCCGGGTCGTCGAAGAGCACGACGTCGTCGCCGTCGGGGTCGCGGCCGATCGCCCGGACCATGCGCTCGGCGCGCCGGCGGGCCTCACGGCGGTCGGCCCCGCCGAACTGCACGAGCAGGAACCCGGTGCCCTCGGGGAACAGCCGCAGGGCCTGCGGATTGAGGTGCTTGCGCTGCTGGAACTCGATCAGGAGGTGATCGATGCCCTCCAGCGCGATCGGGTCGTGGGGCAGCACGTCCGCCACGGCGTCGGCGGCCGCGGCGATGTCGGCGAAGCCGAGCACGACCAGGCTGTACGCCGGCACCCGGGGCACCAGCCGCAGCTCGGCCCGCAGCACGGTGACGAGCGTGCTCTCCGACCCGACCAGGGTCTTGGCCAGGTGGAAGCGCTGCTCCGGCAGCAGCGAGTCGAGGTTGTAGCCGGCGACCCGCCGCGGGATGTCCGGGTAGCGGGTGCGCAGCTGCTCGAGGTTGGCGTCGCGCAGCCGGCGCAGCTGCTCGTAGATCTCCGCGGGCCGGCCACCCGCGGCGACGATGCGCTCGTAGTCCTCGTCGCTGGTCTCGCCCACCCACATGCGGGTGCCGTCGTAGAGCAGCACCTCCAGCCGTTCGATGTTGTCGACGACCTTGCCCGTGCGCTGCGCGGTGGCGCCGCACGAGTTGTTGCCGATCATGCCGCCGAGCGTGCAGTGGTTGTGGGTGGCCGGCTCTGGGCCGTACTCGAGCCCGTAGCCTTCGAGCAGGGCGTTGAGGCGGTCCAGCACGATGCCCGGCTCGACGACGCAGGTGCGCCGCTCGGCGTCGACGGACAGCAGCCGGGTGCAGTACTTGGACCAGTCGATCACCACGGCGACGTTGGTGCACTCCCCCGCCAGGCTGGTGCCGCCGCCGCGTGACAGCACCGGCGCGCCGAACTCGCGGCACACGGCGACCGTCTCGGCCGCGGCCTCGACGGTGCGCGGCACGACGACGCCGATCGGCACCTGGCGGAAGTTCGAGGCGTCGGTCGAGTACGCCGACCGGGACCCCGCGTCGAAGCGCACCTCGCCGTCGACGCGCTGTTCGAGGGCGTGCTGCAGCGCCGCGACGTCGACGGCGCCCGCGGGATGGCGTACGGGTGCGGAAAGCTCAACGGCGGCCACTGCCGTACCTCCTTGGCTCAGCTCGTCGGCCGGCCCAGCGCCACCGCCGACTCGAGCAGCAGCGCGTGGACGAATGCCTGGGGAAGGTTGCCGCGCAGCTGGCGCTGGCGGACGTCGTACTCCTCGGCGAACAGGCCCGGTGGCCCGCACGCGGCCCGGTTGCGCTCGAACCACCGCGCCGCCGCCACCGTGTTCCCGACCCGGTGCTCGGCGAGGGCCATGCCGAACCCGCACAGCAGGAACGCGCCCTCCGCCGTGCCGAGCGGTTGCCCGCCGGTGTGGAACCGGTACACGTAGCCGTCCTCGGCGAGGTCCCGCCGGACGGCCGCCATCGTCTGGATCGTGCGCGGGTCCTGCGGCGGCAGCGCCCCGCGGATGCCGGGGAACAGCAACGCCGCGTCCACCAGCGGGTCCTTGGGCGAGCGCTGCCACCGCCCGTCGGGATGCAGGCTGGTGGCCGCCGTGTGGTTCAGGATCCGTTCGGCCAGGTCGTCGAGCCGGCCTGCGGCGACGCCCGGCGCGGCCTCGGCCGCCTGCCGCAGCCCGGCGACACAGGTCAGGCGGGAGTGCGTCCAGGCCCGGGGATTCAGCTCCCACATACCGGCGTCCGGCTCGTTCCAGCGCCGCTCGACCACGTCGACGGCGACGCCGAGCGCCCGCCGGCCGTCGTCGTCGAGGCGCCCGGCGCGCGCGGCCGCGGCGAGCAGCAGGATCGACTCGCCGAACGCGTCGAGCTGGAACTGCTTGTTCACCCAGTTGCCGGTCCGCACGGGCGCGCCGGGGTAGCCGGGCAGGAAGCCGAGCTCCTGCTCGTCGGGCACCCGCGCGCCCGAACCTGCCAGGTAGGCCGGCGCGAGGCCCGGCCCGTCGGCGAGCAGCCGCTGCGACACGAACCGCACCGCCCGGTCGAGCAGCCCATCGGCGCCGGCGGCGGCCGCGGCGAGGCCGGCGAAGCTCTGGTCACGGACCCACGCGTAGCGGTAGTCGTAGTTGCGACCGGCCTCCGCCCGCTCCGGCAGCGACGTGGTCGCGGCGGCGACCGTGCCGCCCTCGGGCGTGGACAGGCCGTGCAGCACCGCACAGGCGTGCCGCGCGTCGCGGTCGGCGAGCGTGCCGTCGACCTCGGGAACGGCCGACCGCCAAGCCCCCTCGGTCGCCTCCCAGGCCCGCTGCGCTTCGGGCGCCGGGGCGTCGAAGGGCCGGTCGGACAGCTCGAGCACCAGATCGTGGTGCGCGCCCTCGGGGAGGTCCAGCACCATCCGCAGCCGGCCCTCCCCGTCCGGCCGGGCGTCGGCCCCGCCGGTCCAGCGCACGTGCAGCGATCCGGTCCGGCCGGTCCAGCCGTGCTCGTCCCGGGCGAGGTCGCCGAGCGGGAAGCGGCCGAACTCGGCCCGCGCGTCCAGGAGCACGCCGACGCGGGCGGACCCGTCGACGGCCTGCACCCGGCGCAGCATCGTCACCCGGTGCGGGTCGGACGGCAGCGCCAGCGCCTCGCGGGAGTGCACGATGCCGCCCGTGGTGACCCAGCGGCTGGTCCAGACCAGCGAGCCGGGGTCGTAGCAGCCGCCCCACACGTACCGCACGTCGATCGGGGTCACCGCGTACTGGCCGCGGCCGCCGAGGAGGCCGGCGAAGACCGCACCGGACTCCCAGTTCGGCGCGCACAGCCAGGAGACGTCGCCCCGGGGCCCGATCAGCGCGCCGCGGCGGCCGTCGCCCAGGAACGCGTACTCCCGCAGCACCTGCGGCGCGTCCAGCGAGTCGTCGTGCACCGCAGCCTCCTCAGGGCGCCATGGGCCGGGTTCGCCGTCCTGCTACCCAGTCGGTCTCCCGGTAACCGGCGGCGGGCGCGGCAGCGCGGCGCCGCCGGCCACCGGGCCGACAGCTGGCAGACGGTCAGCCCTGGCGGCCCGCGGCGGCGCGCACGGCCCGCCGGATGGCCTCGTAGCCGGTGCAGCGGCACAGGTTGGACGTCAGCAGCTCCCGCAGCCGCTCCGGATCGTCCACGACGCCCGGGTCCGCCTCGATGGCGCCCGCGGCGAGCATCAGGAACCCGGGCGTGCAGAAGCCGCACTGCAGCGCGTGCTCGGCCGTGAAGGCGGCCTGCAGCGGGTGCTCGCCGCCGTCGGCCAGGCCCTCGACGGTGCGCACCCGGGCGCCGTCGCACTGCACGGCGAACATCAGGCAGGAGCGCATCGCCTCGCCGTCCACCAGCACCGTGCACGCGCCGCAGACCCCGTGCTCGCAGCCTAGGTGGGTGCCGGTGAGGCCGCAGTCCTCACGCAGCGCGTCGGCGAGGGTGCGCCGGGGTGGCACGTCCAGCTCGTACGGCCGCCCGTTGACGGTCATCGTGGTGCGCACGGCTCATCCTCCGTCTCGGGCCTCGGCCAGGGCGCGGCGCAGCAGCACGGCCACCGCGTGGCGCTGGTAGCCGGCGTCGGCGTAGGGCTGCGGGTGCGGCTCGGCGTCCAGGTCCGCGCCGGCCGCCGCGGCCCGCGCGATCGCGGCGTCGTCCAGCGGCCCGTCCTGCAGCGCGAGCTCGGCCGCGCGGGCCCGGATCGGCCGGCGGGCCGCGTTGACCAGGCCGATGCGGGCCGCGACGACCCGGCCGCCGGCCACCGTCACCGCGGCCAGCGCGGCGAGCTGCGCGAAGCTGGCCCGGGTGCGGCGCTGCTCGGCGAAGCCCACCCGCGTGCCGGCCGGCAGCAGGGGAAGCCGGGCGGCGTGCAGCAGCTCGTCGGGGCGCCGCAGCGTGGCGAACGGGCCGGTGAAGAACTCGGCGGCGGCGACGGTGCGGGACCCGCCGGCGGCCAGCAGCTCCAGCCGCGCGTCGAGCGCGACGGCGACCGCCGGCCACTCGGCCGCCGGATGGGCGTAGGCGAGGCTGCCCAGCAGCGTGCCGCGGGCGCGGATCGGCGGGTGGGCGATGTGCCGGGCGACCCGGCGCAGCAGCTCGCCGAGCGCCCCCGGCGCGGCGCCGGCCTCGAAGGCCCGGTGGCGCACGAGCGGGCCGGCGACGAGCGCGCCGTCGGCGCCGTCGAGCCGGTCCAGGTCGAGGCGGTCGAAGCCGGGCACGCGGTTGATGTCCACGAGACGGGCGGGCCGGGCGGTGCGGTAGTTCATCTCCAGCACGAGGCTCTGCCCGCCGGCCAGCACGCGCGTGTCCCCGGCGGCGAGGGCGGCCACGACGTCCCCGGTGCTGTGCGCGGCGACGTACTCGAACGGGGCGGGCTTCACCGGGCGGCGCTCCAGCAGGTGTACGGCGTCAGCGGCATCTGCAGCGCGGCCGGGTCGGCCCGGTCGAGCGCGTCGGCGACGGCGTTGACGATCGCCGGCGGCACCCCGATGCAGCCGGCCTCGCCCGCGCCTTTGGCACCGAGCGGGGTGTTCGGGTTCGGCGTGCAGGTCTCGGCGAGGCGCAGCGGGGGCACCTCGGAGCACGTCGGCAGCAGGTAGTCCAGGAGGCCGGTGGTCTCCGGCCGGCCGTCGGCGGCGTGCCGCACGCCCTCGTACAGCGCCTGCCCGAGGCCCTGCACGGCCGAGCCGTACGCCTGCCCGTCGACGATGAGCGGGTTCACCACGACACCGTAGTCGTCCACCGCGACGAGCCGCAGCACCTCGACGCCGCCCAGGTCGGGGTCGACCTCGACGACGGCGGCGCAGGCGCCGAAGGGGAAGGCCTCGGGCGGGGCGAACGTGTCGTCGGCGCGCAGCGGGGCGGCCGCGGCCAGCTCGGCCGGCGTGGTGGTGCGCCCGCCCGCGGTGAGGGTGCCGGCGCGGTACTCGACCTCGGCGACCGGCACGCCCAGCGCCTCCGCGGCCCGCCGCCGGGCCTCCTCCACGAGCTTGCCGGCGGCGCGGTGCAGCGCGGCGCCGCCGATCTGCATCGACCGGCTGGCGAAGGAGCCGATGCCCCGGGGTACCACGGCGGTGTCCCCCTCGACCAGCCGGACCCGCTCGGCGCCGACGCCCAGCACGGCCGCGACGACCTGCGGGAAGGCCGTCTCGTGCCCCTGGCCCGTGCTGCAGCAGCCGGACAGCGCGACGAACGTGCCGTCCGGGCAGGCCTCCACGGCGCCGAACTCCTCCCCCATCCCGGCGCGCTCCACGTACGTGCACAGGCCGATGCCGATCGGGGCCCGCCCGGCGGCCCGGCGCCGGGCCTGCTCGCCGCGCCAGTGCCCGTAGTCCAGCTCGCGCAGCGCCCGGTCGAGCGCGGCGGCGTAGTCGCCGCTGTCGTAGGTGAACCCGGTCGGCGTCCGGTACGGGAAGTCCTGCGGCGCGATGAAGTTGCGCCGGCGCACCTCGGCCGGGTCCAGGCCCAGCCGCCGGGCCAGCAGGTCCACCGTGCGCTCGATCGCCGCGGCCGCCTCGGGCCGGCCGGCGCCGCGGTAGGGGGCGGTGGGCGCCGTGTTGGTGACGACCGCGCGGGTCCGCACGTGCACGCGCGCGATGGCGTAGGCGCCGCCGGCCATCATGGCCGTCGCCGTCGGCACGAACGCCCCGGTGTGCGGGTAGGCGCCCACGCCTGCGTCGATGTGCAGCTCGTAGGCCACGATCCGCCCGTCGGCGCCGGCGGCCATCCGCACCCGCTGGTCCTGGTCGCGGCCGTGCGGCGGCCCGGTCAGCGCCTCCGCCCGGTCCTGCAGCCAGCGCACGGGCCGGCCCAGCCGGCGGGCGGCGGCGGCCACGACGAGGTACTCCGGCCACGTCTCGCTCTTGCCGCCGAACGCGCCGCCCACGTCCGGCACGATCACCCGCACCCGCTCCGGCCGGAGCCCGAACGCGTCGGCGAGGTCGCGGCGCAGTCGGTGCGGCGCCTGGTGCGACGCCCACACGGTGAGGCCGCCGCCCGCCTCGGGCCGCACGATGATCGCCCGGGGCTCGATCGAGGTGTGGGCGAGGCGCTGCTGGCGGTAGCGCGCCTCGACCACGACCGCGGCGCCGCGCCACACGTCCTGCTCGATCGGCGCCCCGAACTCCCGCTCCTCGGCCACGTTGCCCAGGCCGGGGAACAGCCGCACCGCGCCGCCGGCCGCCTCGGCCGGGTCGAGCACGGCCGGCAGCGCGTCGACGCGCACGACCGCGGCGTCCCGGCCGTCCTCGGCGACGTACCGGTCGGTGCCGATGACGACGGCGACCGGCTCCCCGGCGTAGCGGACCCGGCCGCTGGCCAGCGGCGGCCACGGCCGTTCCCGGGCCGAGTCGGCATCCAGCATCGGCGGCGTCGGGGGCAGGTCCGGCAGGTCGGCGTGCGACCAGGCGGCCACCACCCCCGGCACGGCGCGGGCGCGCTCCAGGTCGACGCCGCGCAGTTCGCCGTGGGCGACGGCGCCGCACACGAAGGCGGCGTCGAGGCACCCGTCGACGCGGATGTCGGCGACGTACCGGCCGGCCCCGCGCAGCAGCCGCGCATCCTCGCGGCGCGGCATCCGCTCGCCGATCACGGCCGACGGCTACCCGCGCCGCCGCCGCGCAAACGAGGACCCGGTCGGCCGGTGTGTCACAGGGACAGCGCCAGCGGGCGCAGCGCGGCGAGGGTGATGCCGTTGCCGGGGCGGGTCACGGTGTAGCGCAGCACGCCCGTCGCCTGCGACATCCGGAAGTTGCTCACCTCGACCACGACGAGCCGGTCGTCGGGGTGCCGCGCCCACACGCCGAGCGTCACCGCGCCCGGCTCGTCGTAGGCGGTGCTCACCTGCCGGACCACGGTGCCGTCCGGCTCGACGGTGCGGGTGCACATCCCCGTGCAGGCCGCCTCGGAGACCAGGTCGGCGCGCAGGATCCGCACGGACAGCCAGCGCATGCCCTCGGCGTCGTACAGGTCGAGGTTGGCCGCGTACCCGCCGGCGGCCGGCGCGTCGAACGTCCAGTCCTCGTCGCACGTGCCGGTTTGGACCACCAGCGTCCGCGGGAACGCGGCCTCCAGCAGCGGGCGCAGGGCCGCGGCCAGGGCGGCCGACTCGCTGCCGGCGGCCGGAGTGGCCGGAACCGGGGGCTCCAGCGACGAGGTCGGCTCGGCCGGGAGCGCGCACACCCGCCGCGGCTGGTCGGCGGTCCGGCTGGGCAGCGCGGCGACGGTCGTCCCGGCCAGGACGGCGGCCAGGCCCGCGGCCGCGACCCCGCCGTAGCGGGTCAGTGCCCGGCGGCGCAGCCCGCGGGCGACGACGGCGTCCAGGTCGACGGCCGACGGGGGCGCCGGCGGGTCGAGGGTGCGCAGGTGCTCGGTCAGCGGGTCCACAGTTCCTCCTCGGTCGCCTCGCCGTCGGACAGCCGCTCGCGCAGCGTGGCCAGCCCGCGCGCGGCCTGGCTCTTCACCGTGCCGGTGCTGCAGCCCAGCGCCAGCGCGGTCTCCTCCACGGACAGGTCGCAGCAGTAGCGCAGCACCAGCACCGCCCGCCGGCGCGGGGGCAGCTCACGCAGCAGTCCCTCCAGCGCCAGGCGCTGCGCGACCCGGTCCGGATCGGCCGCCGGATCGGGCACGTGCGGTACCGAATCCATGGCGTGCTCCCGACGCCAGGGCCGGCGGCGCTCATTGAGCATCGTGCGCACCAGCACCCGGCGCACGTAGGCGTCCACGTCCTGCGCCGCCGACACCCTGGCCCAGTGCTGCAGCACCCGCACGAGCGCCGCCGAGAGCAGGTCGTCGGCGCGGTGCCAGTCGCCGCTGAGCAGGTACGCGACCCGGCGCAGGGCGGGCAGCCGGGCGCTCACGTAGGCCCGGAACCCCTCGACGTCGCTCCCCATACCCGCAAGACACGCGCACCGGCCCGGCAGGTTGCCCGGCGTCGCTACTCTTCCGGGCGGCGGCACGGAGCCGCCCAACGGGAGGAATCGCATGCGATCCAGCAGAGGCCTGCTGCTCACCTTGGTACTGTCCGGCGCCCTGTCCGTCACCGCGGCCTGTGGTGACAAGAGCACCGCCGGGGACGCCGCGCCGGCGGGCAGCGCCGCGGCGACCAGCGCGGCCGCGTCGCCGCAGGCCGATCCGCGCACCGAGCTCATCAACGCGTTCAACAAGCTCAACGGCGTCTCCATGGCCTACTCGACGTCGACCGAGTCGGGCGCCGTGGCCAGCACCAAGCTGACGGGCTCCAGCGACCCCGCCACGAAGGCCACCAGCGGCACGATGGTCGTCACCGCGCCGGGGCAGACGATCAACGCCCAGCTCATCGTCCTGGGGACCGACGTGTACATGAAGATGAGCGTGCCGCTGCCGGGCGTGGACCCGAAGAAGTGGATGTACTTCGACGGGTCGAAGACGTCGCTGGCCAAGCTGGGCCTCGGCGACCCCGACGACCCGGCCAGCGTCAAGGGGTTCTCCGAGGCGATCGTCACGGCCGAGCGGACCGGGACGGGCGCGTACAAGGGCACGCTCGACATGACCAAGCGCAAGGTTCCGGAGTCCGGCGCCGCCCTGGTCCAGCAGATGGGCGACGCGGCGAAGTCGGTGCCGTTCGAGGCGACGACGAACGCCGACGGCTACGTCACCTCCTTAACGATCATGATGCCGGCCGCCGGCCAGATTCCGGCCACGACGGCGAAGTCGACCTTCAGCGACTTCGGCAAGCCGGTCACGATCACCAAGCCGGCCGCCGCCGAGGTGCAGGCCGCCCCCGCGGCGCTGCTGGCGCAGCTCGGCTGAT
>NZ_BAAARV010000071.1:0-31227 GCF_039532525.1 Dactylosporangium salmoneum | reverse complement strand
GTCGGCGGTAGCGGGCCGCGCCGTCACTACACTCACCGCTCGTGATCGACACCCCCACCCCGTTCGACGCCGCGCGCTCGCTCATCCTGGAGGGGCGCATCGTCGAGGCCGAGGCGCTCATGGTGCGCGAGCTCGACGCCGTCACCGCCCGCCACGGCGCCGGGACGCCGCAGTGGGCGTCCGCGCAGTGCGACCTCGGCAACGTGCTGTTCAACGCCGACCAGATGGGCCGGGCCGTCGACTGCTTCCGGGCGGCGGTCTCCGTGTCGCCGCGGGACTACCCGGAGCTGTACAAGGGCCATCTGACGTACCGCAGCAACCTCGGCCAGGCGCTGCGCCTCGCCGGCCGGCTCGACGAGGCCGAACAGGAGCTGCGCGCGGGCGCCCGGGCGCGCATGGAGTACTACGGCCGCGAGCACCCCGGCTACGCGTTCGGGCTGGAGCCGCTGGCCGACCTGCTGCTGCAGCGGGGCGACCTCGCGCAGGCCCGGCAGGTCGTCGAGGAGATGGTCGCCAACCTGTACCAGGCCGGGCACGAGCGGGTCGCGGTCGCGCTGGCGCTGCGGGCCGAGATCGTGCGCGCCACCGGCTCCGGCGACGAGCTCTTCCCCGGCGCCGACCGGCTCCCGGAGCACGTCCTCGAGCAGCTCGTCCTCGCCGTCTGCGAGCGCGCCGGATCCGGGGATCCGCTGCTGTACCGCACCCTCCTGCGCGACCTGGCCGCGGCCATCGAGGCGCGGCTCGGCCCGGACCACTTCGCCACCCTGAAGGCACTGTCCAACCTGGCCAACCTCAACCGCAACATCGGCGACGAGGCGGGACTGGCGGAGCGGGTCGACGTCATCCGCCGGGTGCTGGCCGCCCACGACCGGCAGGGCCGGGCCGAGGACGCCCTGCACGTGGCGCAGGGCCTGGCGCTCGCGCTCGGCGACGCCGGGCAGCCGGAGGAGGGCCTGCGCGCGTACGCGAATGCGCATCAGCGGGCGGTGCGCCTCGGCCGGCCCGAGCCGGTCAGCCAGACGCTGCGCAACTGGGGCCTCGCCCTGCAGGAGGCCGGGCGGCTCGACGAGGCCGAGGCCAGGCTGGCCGAGGCGGTGGCCGCCGCCGCGACCGGCGCCGACTACGAGATGCTCGGCCGGGGCCGGATCGCGCTCGGGCTGTTCCTGCAGCATCGGGAGCGGCTCGGCGAGGCGCGCACGGTCATCGAGTCCGGCCTGGCCGTCCTCGATCCGGTCCACCCGGACGCGATCGTCGGCCGCAGCCACCTCGGCGCGGTGCTGGAGGGTCGCTCCTGCGGCTGCGGCGACATGCCCGCGACGATCGCGGCGGCGTTCCGCGAGTTCGTGCTGAGCAAGCTGCCGCCGGACCTGCTCGACGACCTGGAGGTCACGCTCGCCGATCACGACTTCCAGATCGGCCTGCACCTGCGGCGCGAGCCGACCCAGGAGGAGCTGGAGCGGCTCAACGGCGTCGTGCAGTCCGCGCTGGCCGAGTTCCGCCGGAGGCTGGCCGAGAACACCTGAGCACCGGCGCGGGCCGCAGGCACCGGAAGGCTCCCGCCAGCTCACCAGCTGGGACGAGCCACCCGTCCGCGACGAGGACGCCCTCTACCCCTATTGGCACCAGGCGAGGACCGCGGCCGACCGGCTCGCACCGGCCGACGTCGTGGTCGCCGAGTCGCTGGCCGCACAGGGGTGAGCACAGAGGTATCAGCGGACGTCGACCGGTTGGAGCGCGACCCGGACCAGCCGAATCCGTCCGGCCTGATCCCGGGCGAGTACCGGCACGCCACGCCCACGCCATGAGCGGATCTCGAACAGCACGTTGCGTTCGTGGACGTCGCGGTAGTGCCGCTGGTAATGCTCGAACCGTCCACTGAGGAACAGGCGTAGCCATGCCGTCAGCACGACGTCGAGCCGGCTCCGGCGGTCTGCGCGCCATTGGAACCGGGCCCACTCGTGCCCGTCGACGAACTCCCGGACCTTGACCAGGCCGGTGAAGCGCAGGCCGATCAGCGCCTCGGCATTGAAGTCGACGCCGGTCAGCCCGGGCACGCGGCGCTGCAGGAAGTAGGCGCCGCCGACGAACCTGCCATTGAGATACGTGCGTTCATCTATGACCTCCAGCACGAAGATCCGGCGCCGGTGGTCGCAGACGCAGAACGCCGCCTTCTCCTCGCCCTTGCCGAGGTACCCGCAGCGCCAGGCCGGATCGGTGAAGCGCAGCGACCGGTCGGCATAGGTCATCGCGTCCAGCTGACGGGCATGGTGCTCGGTGAAGTCCGCCTGGGTCGCCTTGCTGACCTCGATCCGCTCCCCGCCGAAACTGACGATCATCTGCACCCAACTCCCGCGACGCCGCGACGGCGCAGCATGTGAGCCTCCCCCCGTGCCGCTCATCCAAAAGGCACGGTAGAGACGCCGCGCAACCGGGTCAATGCCGGCAGCCTGCGGTCGCGCTGAAGAAGTCCCAGGTCGCCTGCGCGGCCGACGGGGTGGTGTCGTCGCCTTGCGGCCAGTCGTGGCTGCCGCCGTGGTAGACGGCCAGCCGCACGCACCGCCCGGTGCCACATCGTGCCCAGGTGCTGGTGGTCAGGCTGCCCTGCGTGTGGGTGACCGGGGTACCGGCACAGCGGTTCGCCCGCCGGTACTGCTCAACCTGCGCATCGACGGTCGGTTGGATGTAGCCGCCGAGGGTGTGGGGGGCTCCGCCCGCGCCGATGGTCAGGTCCGGGTCGCCGGTGGAGGCGATCTCGAGCAGTGACACCGGCGCCGGGTCCGGGCACGGCATGGAGCTGACGGCCGCGTACGACGCGACGGCCGCGAAGCGCCGGGGCGCCGCACAGGCCATGCGCAGGGCCATTTTCCCGCCGTTGCTGTACCCGACCAGGAACACCCGGCCGGAGGCGGCGTCGGGCTGGGTGGCGAGCACCTTGTCGACGACGGCGGTGAGGAAGGCGACGTCGTCGACCGCGGCGGCCTGGGCGGCGCCGCAGCAGTTGCCCGCGTTCCAGGACTGGCCGACCCCGGTGGGGTACACCAGGATCGCCGGCCCGGTCACATCGGCGAACCCGCTGCGCTGCCGCTCATAGTCCGGCGTGACGCAGCAGCCGTGCAGGTCCACCAGCACCGGTAGCCGGACCGCACCGGCCGGCCACGGCCGGACCAGCAGGTAGCTGCGGGCCAGGCCGTCCACGACGATCGGGACGGTCGCCTGGGTCCACCTCACGGGCGGTCCGGGCAGCGTCCGGACGGACGGGGCGCGAGAGGCGGTCAGGGCCAGGAACACGACCACGACAAGCACCGCCGCGGCGGGCAGTGGTGGTCTGCGGCCCATCGGTGACCGCCCGATCGTCAGTACTGCAGCCTCGGGTCGTCGTACTGCTTGAACTCCAGCACGTTGTTGGACGGGTCGACGAGGAAGACGGTGCGGTGCTGCTCGGCGGTGCCCTCGAACCGTGTCGCGGGGCCGGACAGGACGCGCAGCTTGCGGTGCTCGACCAGCTGCAGCAGCCGGTCGAAGTCCTCGGCGCGGGCGAACGTGACGCCGAAGTGCCGGGGGTACTCCACGGGTTCGACGGCCACGGCGGCGGGGTCGAGGTGGCAGACGAGCTGGTCGCCGAAGAAGTCGAACGTGACGCGGTCGTCGTAGCGGCGGGCCAGCTTGGCGCCGAGGCCGAAGACGTAGAACCGCACCGCCTCGTCGAGATCGTGGGTGGGCACCGCGACGTGGAAGGCGTCGTGTGTGGATCGCATGGATGCTCTCCTCGAAAAGGGTCAGATGCCGGCGGACTGGCCCGACGGGACGGTGGCCACGTGCAGCAGGGTGTCGCCCCGCAGCCCGAGGCGCAGCGTCTCCGCCCCGAGGACGTCCGCGGCGGCGATGTTGCCGAGGTTGACGTCCGGGCCGAGGGCGGTGATGAGCTCCACCTGGAGCGTCTTGGTCGGCGCCTCGAACATCACCCGCTCGGTGTCGACGTTGCCGATCACCGCGTCCAGCACGTCCCGGCGCAGGTGCCCGTCGGACTGGGCGATGCCGCTGCGGCCGCTCTCACGGGCCTCGGTGACGACCATGAAGGCACCGGCGTCGAGGTCCTCGCGCATCGCCTCGACCCACTGGGCCGGGGTGAGCCGCGCCGAGCGGTCGGCATCCTTGTACCCGACTTCGGACAGGACGGGGCGGTACTGCGACATGCGCCGCACGTGTTCGGCCTTGCCGGGCTGGTCCAGCGGGATGGTGCCGTTGGACACCTCGATGTGGGTGGCGCCGGTGCGCCGGACCAGGTCGAGGTACTCGTCCAGCCGGCCGGTCCAGAGGTGGTGCTCGAACAGCGTGCCGCCGAAATAGAACCCGATGGCGGCGTCGCGCAGCACCCCGGCCTTGCGGTCGAGGTCCCGGGTGACCAGCGCCGTGCCCCAGCCGAACTTGACCAGGTCGATGTAGTCGCCGTGGCTGGTGATGAGATCGGTGAAGGCACCTGTGGGCAGCCCGCCGTCGATCACCATCGTCATGCCGGGTGACGTTCGCATTCCATCCTCCTGAAGGGTCATCCCCGGGCACCGCGCCGGGGGCGGCCGGTCAGCGCCAGGCTCAGCGGCGTGCGCAGTGCCACCGCCACAGCCGACCAGCACGCCAGGTAGATCAGTGGGACGACGGCCATCGCGACCGCCGTGACGAGCGGGCCGGGCTGCCGCTGCGCCACGGCGGTCAGGCCGGAGGCCGCGCACACCGCCAGCAGACCCTGCAGCAGCAACGGGTGAGCCAGGTAGACCCCGAACGAGACGTCCGAGGCGGAGCGCACCAGGCGCCGGCCCGGTGCGCCGCGGCGCTGCCAGGCGACGCCGCAGGCCAGGAACGCCCACGCGACGGCGACGCTCTCCACCACGACGACGGGCTGGAACACGGCACTGGCGAGCACCGGGGGCTGCCCCAGCGCCGATGCCCGCACGAAGAAGACCGCGACGCCCGCGGCGACGGCGAGCGCGCATCCGGCGAACACCCACCACATCCGCTCGAGGGTCCACCGCAGGAGCGTCTCGGCGTGCCACGCCGCCACGCCGCCGGCCACGACGAACCCCAGGTAGCTGGGCAGGTACGCGCTGGGGTCGGCGAGCCCGGGCACCGATCCCCGCTGTACGGCGGTGTAGCAGCCGAGCTGGTAGACGACCGCGCCGGCCAGCAGCCATCCGTGCGTCCCGCGGGTGGCCGTCAACAGCCGGCGCAGCAGCGGGAACACGAGGTACACCTGCATGGTCACCAGCAGGAAGTACAGGTGGTAGCGGGCGGCGCCGGTGAGCAGGTCGTTCGCGAACCCGGCCAGCGCCCGGCCGGCCGGCCGCAACGGCTCGCCGCCGGCGAGGAAGTACACCGCGCTCCACACCACGTACGGCGCGCAGATCAGCAGGTAGCGCTTGCGCCAGAACGCCCACCAGCGCGACGGCGCGCGATCGCGATAGCTGTAGACGAGCACGAACGCGGTGAGCAGGAAGAAGACCTCGCGGCTGACGTGCAGCACGATGAGCGGCGCACCGTTGGACAGCGTCACGCCGCCGGGCTGCTGGGCGAGCACGTGCACGGCGATGACGAGCCCGACGGTCAGCACCCGCACGACGTCGACCGAGTCGAGACGGGACGGCGGCGTCCGCGCCCGGGCGGCGGGTTGGCCGTCGGGTGCCGTGCGCATACCGGCGAGCTGCCGCGGCGACCCGCTCATCGGCCACCGCCCGGGACCGGCCCGCCGGCCAGGGCCGCCGCGTCGGCGCGGAGGGCACGGCGCAGCACCTTGCCCGTGGGGCTGGTCGGCAGCTCGGCGGTGACGGTGATGGCGGCCGGGCACTTGTGGCGGGGCAGCCGCTGGGCGCACAGCCGCTCCAGCTCCTCGACCACACCCGCTTCCGTGCGGTACGGCCGGAGCGCTTCCGTGCGGTACGGCTGGAGCGCTTCCGTGCGGTACGGCCGGAGCATGACGAAGGCGACCGGCACCTGACCGAGCCGCTCGTGCGGCGCGGCGACCACGGCGGCGGAGCCGACCGCGGGATGGCCGAGCAGGACGTGCTCCACCTCCTGCGGGTGGAGCTTCTCCCCGCCCCGGTTGATCACGTCGTCGGCGCGGCCGACCAGGTACAGGTGGCCGTCCTCGTCACGGAACCCCAGATCGCCGGTGGGCAGCCACCCGCGCGCGTCCCGGGCCGACCGGCTCGCCTCCGCCCCGTGCCCGGTCAGCTCCAGATACCGGTCGGTCACCTGCCGGCCGCGCAGGACGACCATGCCCTGCGAACCCGGCGGGGCGGGCCGGCCGTCCGGGCCGGCGACCGCCAGCCCGACGCCGACCGGCAGCCCGACGGAGCCGGTGCGCCGGGCGGAGACGTCGAGCGGACTGGCGGTGATCTGGCCGGCCGCCTCGGTCATCCCGTACGTGTTGAGCACCGCGACGCCGGTGTGCGCGGTGAAGGCTTCCTGCGTCGAGACGGGCAGCGGCGCCGATGCGGAACGGGCGAAGCGCAGCCGCGCAAGGGTCGCCTCGGGCGGCACGGGCTGGGTGGCGAGGGCGCCCAGTATCGCCGGCACGGTGTTGAGCCAGGTGGGTGACCACTCCACCACCCGCGACCAGTACGCGCCGGCCTCGAAGCGGCGATCGAGCACCAGCGACGCGCCGCTGACCAGCGCCGCGAGCAACCCCATCACCTGCGCGTTCACGTGGAACAGCGGCAGCGGGCTGTACCCGCGCTGGCCCGGCCCGAACCGGTGGTGCCCGGCGACCCGCCGCGCGGCGTGCAGCAGTTGCGCCTCCGACAAGGGGACGCCCTTCGGTTCACCCGTCGTGCCGGACGTGGCCAGCAACACGGCCGGACGCAACGCGGCGCGGGCGCTCGGCCGGTTGCCGGTCGGCGCCGCGCCCACCGGCACCGGCGCGGTTCGCTCGGCCACCCAGTTCTCCACCCCCGCCACCGGCGCGGAGAGCGGCGCGTCGGTGACGACGACGTCGGCCCGCAGCCGGATGAGGAACTCGTCCAGCGTCGGCAGCCGGGGGTCGACGGGCACCACCGTGAGACCGGCGGCCAGCCCTCCGAGGTACGCGGCGGCGAAGGCGAGCGGGTCGGCGACGACCAGACCGATCCGCGCGCCCGGCGGCAACCGGCGCACGGCGGCCAGCTCCCCGAGCCGTTCGGCGTACGCGGCCAGCGCCGGCCATGCGATCGCGTGACCGTCCGCGCCGTCGATGAACGCCGGCCCCTCCGGTTGCCCCTGCGCTCGTGCAGCCAGCAGTCCAGCTACCACCGCCATGCGTCTCGCCACCGTCCTTCGTCACCTTCGGGTGAGCTCGGCGCCCAGGTCGTCATTTCCGTTGGCATACAAGGGTTTGCGATCCAGCCGCGGCCATACCCAGTGGCACGCGGTGCAATCGCGGCCCGTCTCACAGCAAGTTCACGGTCGGCGGCGGCGGTGTGGACGGTCGTGTTGGCTACCGTTGAGCCATGTCCACGGCTTTGCCGCCGGTCGACGAGCCATCTCGAGGCGTTGGATCCCGTTGGTCAATGACCTTCCGCCGCGTGCTGCGCGGCCGGGATGAGGACCCGATCTGGGCCCGGCCCGCGCTCACCGTCCTGCTCGTCGTCGCCGCGCTGCTGTACGGGTGGGGGCTCGGCGCGTCCGGGTGGGCCAACTCGTTCTACTCGGCGGCGGCTCAGGCCGGCTCGATCAGCTGGAAGGCGTGGTTCTTCGGCTCGTTCGACGCCGCCAACTTCATCACGGTCGACAAGACGCCGGGCGCGTTGTGGGTCTCCGGCCTCTCGGTGCGGCTGTTCGGGCTCAACCCGTGGAGCATTCTGCTGCCGCAGGCGCTGGAGGGCGTGGCGACGGTGGCGTTGCTGTACGCGGTCGTGCGGCGGTGGTTCGGGCCGGGCGCGGCGCTGCTGTCCGGGGCGGTGCTCGCCACGACCCCGGTGGCAACGCTCATGTACCGCTACAACAACCCCGACGCGTTGCTCATGCTGACCCTCGTCGCCGGCGCGTACGCGATCGTGCGGGCGGTGGAGGACGCGCGCACCGGCTGGCTGGTGCTCGCCGGGGCGTGTGTCGGCCTGGGCTTCCTCACCAAGATGCTGCAGGCGCTGCTGGTCCTGCCGGCGTTCGCCCTCACCTACCTGGTGTTCGCGCCGGCCCCGGTCGGGCGCCGGGTCCGGCAGGTGCTGCTCGGCGGGGCCGCGCTGGTCGCATCCGCCGGCTGGTGGGTCGCGATCGTCGAGCTGACGCCGGCCCGGCACCGCCCGTACGTCGGCGGCTCCACCGACGACAACGTCCTGCAGCTGGCCCTGGGGTACAACGGCTTCGGCCGGCTCACCGGCAACGAGATCGCCGGCTTCGACGGGCGGCGCTTCGGCTTCGGCTTCGACCCGCCCGGCTGGGGCCGGATGTTCGACGCCGCGACCGGCGGGCAGATCGCCTGGCTGCTGCCCGCCGCCCTGCTGCTGTGCCTGGCCGGCTTCGCGCTGGCCGGCAGGAGCGCCGCGGCACCCGCGCAGGCCGGACGGTGGCGGGCCGCATACGCGCTATGGGGCGGATGGCTGGTGACGACGGCGCTGATCCTCAGCCTGATGCACGGGATCTTCCACCCGTACTACACGCTGGCGCTCGCCCCTGCGGTGGCCGCACTGGTCGGCATGGGCGCGCACACCCTCTGGCGACTGCGCTCCGACCGCGCCGGCGCGAACCTGCTGGCCGCCGTGGTCGCCGGCACCGCCGTCTGGTCCTGCCTGCTCCTCGACCGCAGCGCGGCCTTCCATCCGTGGCTGCGCGCCGTGGTCGCGGTGACGGGGCTGCTCGCGGCGGCCGCGCTGGCCTGGTCCGCGCGCCCGGCTCGTCGCGACCGCCGCCCGGCGGCGCTGCTCGCGCCACTCGCCGCGGCCACCGCCCTCGCCGCCGTCCTCGCCGGCCCGGTGGCGTACTCCCTGCAGACCGTCGCGGCGCCACGGTCCGGGCCGCTCGTCTCGGCGGGGCCCGCCATGCCCGGGGCCCGCGCCGGGCGGGCCGGCGGCATGGACATGGCGCGACTGTTCGTCAACCGTGCACCCGACCCGCGGGTCCGCGCGCTGCTGGCGCAGAACGCGGGCGCGTACACCTGGGTCGTCGCGACGGTCGGCTCCCGCGGTGCGGCGAGCTACCAGCTGGCCACGGGGTGGCCCGCGATGGCGGTCGGTGGCTTCAGCGGCACCGACCCCACGCCGACGCTCGCCCAGTTCCAGCGCGACGTCGCCGCCAAGCGGATCCACTACTTCATCGGCGACCCGTTCGCCCGCGCCTTCGCCGGCACCCGCGTGAGCGACAGCACCCGGATCACCGACTGGGTCCAGCACAACTACCCGGCCGCCACGATCGACGGCGTCACCATCTACGACCTCTCGAGGTGAGACGGTGACCGATGTCCAGCCTCCGCGCCCGATCGGCCGGACGCGCGACGCCCGGTCCGGGCCCCGGGCGCCGGTCCTCGACGTCGTCATCCCCGTGTACAACGAGGAGACGGACCTGGGACCGTGCGTACGGCGGCTGCACGCCAACCTCACCGGGACGTTCCCGTACCCGTTCCGGATCACCGTCGCCGACAACGCCAGCACCGACGCCACGCTCGACGTCGCCCGCGCCCTGGCCGCCGAACTGCCGGAGGTCGCCGTCCTCCACCTGGACGAGAAGGGGCGCGGCGGCGCGCTGCGGGCGGCGTGGACGGCGTCGGACGCCACGGTGCTCGCCTACACCGACGTCGACCTGTCCACCGACCTCGCGGCGCTGCTGCCCCTCGTCGCACCGCTGCTGTCCGGACACTCCGACCTGGCCATCGGCACGCGCCTGTCCGACGGCGCGCGCGTCGTGCGGGGCGCCAAGCGTGAATGGATCTCCCGCTCGTACAACCTGCTGCTGCGCGGCACGCTGGCCGCCCACTTCTCCGACGCGCAGTGCGGGTTCAAGGCGATCCGCAAGGACGTGGCCGAGCAGGTCCTGCCGCTCGTGCGCGACACCGGCTTTTTCTTCGACACCGAACTGCTCGTGCTGGCCCAGCGCGCCGGCCTGCGCATCCACGAGGTTCCCGTCGACTGGGTCGACGACCCGGACTCCAGGGTCGACATCCGCGCCACCGCCGCCGCCGACCTCAAGGGCATCGCGCGGCTCGCCCAGGGGGCGATCACCGGCCGGCCGTCCCTCATCGCGCTGCGGGCCCAGTTCGGCCGCGGGCCACTGCCGCCACCCATTCCCGGCGTACCGCGGGGGCTCCCCCGTCAGCTGGCGCGATTCGCGATCGTCGGCGTGCTCAGCACGCTGGCCTACCTCGCGCTGTACGCCGTGCTGCGCCCGGGCACCGGAGCGCAACCCGCGAACCTGATGGCACTGCTCCTGACGGCGGTCGGCAACACCGCCGTCAACCGGCGCCTGACGTTCGGCGTCCGCGGCCGGGCACACGCCGTGCGCCACCAGTTCCAGGGCATCCTCATCTTCGCGCTGGGGCTCGGCATGACCAGCAGCTCCCTCGTCGTGCTCAACCGGGTCGAGCAGCATCCGTCCCGAGCGCTGGAGATGGGCGTGCTCGTCGTGACCAACCTCGCCGCCACCCTGGTGCGATTCGTCCTCATGCGTGGCTGGGTCTTCCGCGCCGCGCACTGACGAGGCGGCGATCCGGCGCATCCGCGAGGCCGGATCGGGGCCGCACCGACGTACGCTGAGCAGAGGAGTTCCGGCGCTGTGTTCGCCGGCCGTCCGCACGACGTGGCGCCGATGGCGAGGTGGCCGGGATGTCGTTCGTTGGCATCGTTGTCTTCGCCGGGCTGTGGCTGGCCTGCGCGGTGGCGTCGCTGTGCGTCGCGGCGCGGCTGGCCGGGCAGTACGAACGACGCCCGCGACACGCCCACGGCGGCGGGCACGCCCCGATCGGGCGGCTGCGTGCGGCACACGGGACGGCGTCCGGCGTGTTCCACGCGGCGGCCCGGCACTGGGTATCCCGGCTACGCGGCCGGTAGCGACTCCGGGTCCCGCCGCAGGTTGTTTCGCATCATCGGGCGAGGGGAGGCGAGCGCAGTGGATTCCGGTCCCGACGGATGTAGTCCTTGGATCGCTCGCGGCACCCGCCGGCCAGGCTCTCCGCCTTGCCGCATGGCGCGGCCTCCTCGTTGAGCCCTGCCGCATGGCGCAGCCCCCTCGCTGAGCGAGCTGAGCGAGCTGAGCGAGCTGAGCGAGGCGTGGAGCAGCGCCGCTCCCGCCGGTGCGTGCCGCCTCTATCCCGTCCCGGGCGGGAAGGGGATGCGCTATGGCGGCACCGCACGCACGCACGGACAGTGGGCAGACGGGGCTGGACCCCTCGCACACCGGCGACATCCGGGGCGCGCTGGGCAGCATCGCGGAGCACGACACCGGCGTCCGGCCCGGGCTGTCGGCCAGGCTGAAGACCCTGCTGGCGATCGTCGGCCCCGGCCTGATCGTGATGGTGGGCGACAACGACGCCGGTGCGTTCGGCACCTACACCCAGGCCGGGCAGAACTACGGCACCCGCCTGCTGTGGACGCTGCTGCTGCTGGTGCCGGTGCTGTACGTCAACCAGGAGATGGTCCTGCGGCTGGGTGCGGTGACCGGGGTGGGGCACGCCCGGCTCATCCTGGAGCGCTACGGCCGGTTCTGGGGTGCGTTCAGCGTGATCGACCTGTTCGCGCTCAACGCCCTGACCATCGTCACGGAGTTCATCGGGGTCAGCCTCGGGCTGAGCTATCTCGGACTGCCCCGGATACCCGGGGTACTGCTGGCCGCCGCGGCGGTGATCGCGGCGGCGAGCACCGGCTCGTTCCCCCGGTTCGAGCGGGTCTGCCTGGCCCTGGTGGCCGGCTCCCTGGCGCTGGTCCCGGTCGTCGTCATGGCCCACCCGCCGCTGGCGCAGGTCGGTCATGACTTCGTCGTGCCGGGCCTGCCCACCGGCCAAGCGTCCACGGTGATGCTGCTGATCATCGCGATCGTCGGTACCACCATCGCGCCGTGGCAGCTGTTCTTCCAGCAGTCCTACGTGATCGACAAGCGGATCACGCCCCGGTTCATCCGCTACGAGAAGGTCGACCTGTGGATCGGCATCGTCATCGTCGTGGTCGGCGCCGCGGCGATGATGTGCGCCGCCGCGGCCGCGTTCGCCGGCCGGCCCGAATACGGGCAGTTCACCGACGCGGCAGGCGTCGCCGCCGGGCTGGGCCGCTACGTCCACGAGGCGGCGGGCATCCTGTTCGCGATCGCGCTCATCGACGCGTCGATCATCGGCGCGGCGGCGGTCGCCCTGTCCACCTCGTACGCCATCGGCGACGTGCTCGGCCTCAAGCACTCGCTGCACCGCACGCCGCGGCAGGCGAAGCCCTTCTACGCGATGTTCGCCGCGCTGCTGCTGGTCTCCGCGCTCATCGTGGTGCTCCCCGGCTCCCCGCTCGGGCTGCTGACCGAGGGGGTGCAGGCCCTCGCCGGGGTGTTGCTGCCCTCGGCCACGGTGTTCCTGCTGCTGCTGTGCAACGACCGCGCGGTGCTCGGACCATGGGTCAACGGCCGGGCCACCAACCTGTTCACGTCGGTCGTCATCGGCGCGCTCGTCACGATGTCGATCGTCCTGACCGCCGGCGTCCTCTACCCGCACATCACCCTCACCCAGATCCTGGCCGTCGTCGCCGTCGTCGCCCTGCTCGGCGTGGCCGGCGCGACCTGGCTGGTCGCCGCGCGCCACCGCCGCCCGGCCCGGGGCACCGTGCCGATCGAACGCTCGCAGCGCGAGTCGTGGCGGATGCCGCCGCTGGCCCTGCTGGAGCGGCCGCGCCTGTCGTCCGGGCGACGGCTGGGCCTGGCGGTACTGCGCGGCTATCTGATCATCGCCGTCGCGCTCGTCGTGGTGCGGGTGGCCCAGCTGGCGCTGGCACACTAGAAGCTGAACCGCCAAAAGGGGTCCCCCGTCATGTCCTGCACTTCCGATCCCGCCCCGCCCCGAAGACTGGCGCTGTCGCGGCTGCTGAGGACCGCCGCGATCGACGCCCGCGGCCAGCGGCTGGGAAGCCTGGTCGACGTCATCGTCCGGCTGCCCGCCGAAGGCGGCTACCCGCCGGTCACCGGCCTGGTCGCCGAGCTCGGCCGGCGGCGGGTCTTCATTCCCGCCGCCGTGGTGCGCGCCTGGCGGCCCGAGGGCGTCGAGCTCGTCAGCGCCCGCGTCGACCTGCGCGCCTTCCAGCGCCGCGAGGGAGAGGTGCTCCTGCGCGCCGACGTGCTGGGGCACCGCCTGCTGGACACCACCACCGCCCGGCTGGTCCACGCCCACGACATCGAACTGACCGCCGGCCCGTCCGGCGCATGGATGCTCTCCGGCGTCGACGTCCACCGCCTGCACTGGCTGCACCGCCCCGGCCACCACCCGCCCCATCCGTTGCGCGACTGGCTCGACTTCGAGCCGCTCATCGGCCACCAGGCGTCCCTGCGCTCCCGCCATCCCCTGGTCCGGCTGCGCCGCCTCAGGGCGGCCGAACTGGCCGACCTCCTCGAGGAAGCCTCCGCACCGGAGCAACGCGAGATCCTCACCCAGGTGCACGCGGACCCCGAGCTCGAGGCCGACATCTTCGAGGAGCTCGACGAGGACCAGCAGAGCCACCTGCTCTCGGGCCGCAGCGACGCCGAGGTCGCCGCGGTGATCGCCCACATGCGCGCCGACGACGCGACCGACGCGGTCGCCGGGCTGCCGCAGGAGCGCCGCCGGCGGGTCCTGGCGCTCCTGCCCGACGATCGCAGGGCCACGGTCACCTACCTGCTGCGCTACCACGCCGCCACCGCCGGTGGCCTCATGGGCGTGGACATCCTGGCCCTGCCCGAGGACGCCACCGTGCGGCAGGCGGTGCAGGCCGTCCGCGACGCCACCACCACCCAGCCCGAGGCCCTCGCCAACCTGTACACGGTGAACCCCGCCGGGTGCCTGACGGGCACGATCGGTCTGGTCACCCTCCTGCGCGCCGACCCGGCGGCGATCCTTCGCGCCGTAGCCGAGCCGGACCCGGTCACCGTCAGCGCGCACGCCGACCAGATCGAGATCGCCACCCTGATGGCCGACTTCAACCTGAGCACCCTGCCGGTCGTCGACGACGAAGGCCACCTCATCGGCGTGATCACCATCGACGACGTGCTCGCCGAGACCATTCCCGACAACTGGCGCCGCCGCGAACCCGTCGCGCACCACTACCACCAGCACGACACCGTCGCCTGAGCCCACCGCGGCCGGCCGAGCGCGTCGCCGGGGCCTGCGGCCGCCGCAGGTATAGTGTGCTGCGGCGGTGGGGCCCGCCGATCCCGGACCACGCTCCGGGGTGAACCGCGACGAACGCCAACGGTCCCTGCCAGTGGGCTGATGCATGCCCTGGTGGGGAGGAGCACAGGCGTGGCGGAGCACAACGCGGCCCCGGTGGACGCCGACGTCGATCTGCACGTGCCGGCCGACCGGGCCGAGCTGCGGCCCAGTCCACTGCCCGTCCTCGCGGCGATCTCGGCCGGCGGGGTGTGCGGGGCCCTGGCCCGCTACGGGCTCCAGCAGGCGTGGCCGCATCCGCCGGGCGGGTTCCCGTGGGCGACGTTCGCGGTCAACGTGTCGGGGTGCCTGCTCATCGGGGTGCTCATGGTGATCGTCACCGAGATGGTCACCAACCGCCCGCTGCTGCGGCCGTTTCTCGGGGTCGGGGTGCTCGGGGGGTACACCACCTTCTCCACCTACGCCGTCGACATCCACGGCGCCGCGTCCGCCGGGGCGCCGTGGGTGGCGCTGGGGTACCTGGCGATCACCCTCGTCGGCGCGCTGCTGGCCGTGTGGGCCGGCACGGCGCTGACCCGGGCGGTGGTGCGCCGGTGACGCTGCTGCTCATCGCGCTCGGGGCGGCGGTCGGGGCGCCGCTGCGGTACCTCACCGACCGGACCGTGCAGTCCAAGCACGACTCGGTGTTCCCGTGGGGCACGCTCACCGTCAACGTGGCAGGCTCGCTGGTGCTCGGCCTGCTCGCGGGGCTGCCCGCCGGCCATGCGGTGAGCGCCCTGCTGGGCACCGGCTTCTGCGGCGCGCTCACCACGTACTCCACGTTCAGCTACGAGACGCTGCGCCTGGCCGAGGACGGGCATCGCTTCTACGCCGTCATGAACGTCGTCGCCTCACTCGTCGCCGGCCTGGGCGCGGCCGCCCTCGGCCTGATGCTGGCCCAGGCCCTCCACTGACGGCAGGACCCGCCGAGCGGGAGAACGGGCCGGGCGCCGTCACGCGGCAGGCGTGACGGCGCCCGGTTTCGTCGTTCAGGCGGCCGCGGGGGCCTTCGCCGGCTCGGTGCGCACCGGCCGGTTGCCCAGCAGCCGCTCGGCCAGCGGGGCGAAGACCAGGCCGATGACGGTCCACAGCAGCAGCTGGGCGCCGACGGTGTACAGCCGGAACTCGAACAGCAGGTCGGCGTCGAAGCCCGGGAAGACGATGTTGCCCTTCGGGTCGCGCAGGGGCAGCGGCGTCTCGGTGGCGTGGAGGCCGTACTCGGCGACGTTCGACGACAGCTCGCCGAAGGCCGGCAGCAGGGCCATGAGCACGCCGGTGACCACGACGAACGCGCCCGCGGCGAGCAGGGTCGCGTTCCAGGTGCCGAAGCGGGGCTTCAGGCGCTGGCCGAGGACGACCGCGAGGATCAGGAACAGCACCGAGGCGAGCACCATGATGAGGTAGAACGCGCTGCGCTGCCCGATCGTCTCCTCGTGGCCGATCGCGGGCGGGTTGGCCGGGTACTTGAGGAACGGCACCAGGTACAGCGTCAGGAACCCGGCCCCGGCCAGCAGCGCGGCCAGGCTGCGCGGCCGGAGGTTGCCGACCCGGCCCAGGCACACGGCGTAGGCGACCGCGAACAGGGCGCCCATCGCCAGGCCGAAGGCGATCATGCCGACGCCGATGCCGACGTTGCCCTGGATCGTCCGGCTGAACAGCTCGTGCTCGTGCTCGCCGGCGACGGCCACGCCGGCCGCCTTGTCCAGGGCATGCTGGGCCTCGTCGCGGCCCGACTCGTAGTCGATCGCGTCCTGGATGCGCGGCTCGGCGAAGATCCGCGCGAACACGAACGCGGCCAGGCCCGCGAGTGCCCCGGCGAGGATGCCGCGGGCGATGATCCGCTTCTCCATCGTCAGCCCCCGCTAGTGGCAGGGGAAGCCGAGGAAGTGGCGCCCGTCGTGCACGAACTCGTGCACGTGGGTGTCGCTGCCGAAGATCGACACCGCGCCCTGGTCGACGCCGATGAAGTAGTAGAGCAGGGCGGCGAGCGCGGCGGTGCCCACCAGCCAGACCAGCGACCGGGACAGGGGAATGACGACCGGCGTCGCGACGGTGCCGGACGATGAAGACGACACGCTCACGGGGAGCCTCCTTCAGGGATCGAGCGTCCCTCTCGTAGTGGCGAACTGACGGCGACGGGTCTGACTCGGCCAGGAGCGGCCTCACAGCGGCGCGACCGTGCCGGACTCTCACCGGCTTCCGGACGTCGTCAGTTGGGGCCGACGCTACGGGTACGCAGCGCGAACCGTCAATCGCAGGACGTGCCGAGTGCCGAGTTTCACGATCTTGAGAACGACTCGACGATCATCACGGCCGTGTCCCGACACCGCGGTGGCCTCGCCGGATGAGCGGGCGGCGCGGGTGCGGGCCTTCGTGGACCAGGCCGGCGGCCTGCTCCGGCTCGACCGCCCGCTCGATCCACTGCACCCGCCGGTAGGCGCGCGGCGACGCGCCGCAGGGCGGGGGCGGCACGTCTCCACAGTGGCGCGTCAGCGGTCCTGGGCCGGCCCTACCGGCCGCCACCTCCTCGCCGTGGTTCTCCGCGTGGATGCGGTGCAGCACGTTCCAGGTCGCCACGCTCAGCACGGCCCGACCCCACCGGGGCCGCACCACCGCTACCCGGCGCGTACCTTGACCGAGGTCGCCATGATCCGCCATTTCCCCTGCAAAATCGCGCTTAACGAGTTCCGTCACGGGAAGACGGGCCCGCATGCGGCTTCCCGAACCTCGCGGCCCGCTCTCCGGCACCGTCCTGGACGCGCTGGCCGGCGCGGCCTCCGCACTCCCGGCGCGGCTGCCGGCGAGCGGCGACCCGCTCGCCGACGAGGACCTCCAGCTGGCCCTGCACGTCTGCTTCGAGCTGCACTACCGCGGCCTCGACGGCGTGGACGGGCGCTGGGCGCGGGACCCGGGGCTGGTCGCGCTGCGCCTCGCCGCGCAGGAGCGCTTCGGGGCCGCCCTGCGCCGGCTGGTGCCCGTGCCGGCGCCGGTGCCCGCGCGGGAGGTGCCGCGGGCGCTCGAGGCGCTGGTCGAGGCCGACGACGGGCCGTCGCTGTCGGCGTACCTCGCCCGCCGCGCCACGATCGAGCAGTTCCGCGAGTTCGTCATGCACCGCTCGATCTACCACCAGCGCGGGGCGGCCCCGGTGGAGATCCAGGCCGGCGGGTACGGCGGCGGCCGCCCCGGGCGGGTGCACGCCGGGTTGTTCCGCACGACGATGCGCGAGCTCGGCCTGGACACCGCCCACGGCGCCTACCTCGGCCGCGTGCCCGCCGTCACCCTGGCCGCCGGCAACCTCATGTCGCTGTTCGGCCTGCACCGGCGGCTGCGCGGCGCCCTGCTCGGCCACCTCGCCGCCCACGGGATGACCTCGCCGCTGCCCAACCGCCGCTACGGCGACGGCCTGCGCCGCCTCGGCGGCGGCCGGGACGCCACCCGCTTCTACGACAAGCACGCCGAGGCCGGCGCCGCGCCCGACCTGTGCGGCGCGTTCTGCGCCGCGGAGCCCGGGCAGAGCGCGGCCGTACTGTGGGGCGCCGCCTGCGCGCTCGCGCTGGACGCCCGCTTTGCCGAGCACCTGCTGGACTCCTGGGCCGGGGGCGGCAGCTCGCTGCGGCCTCAGCTCCCCTCGGCCCGCCGGGTGCCGGCCGGCGCGCCGGGCGCCTGAAACGACCCTGAACGCCGCCGTCACAGGTCTTCGCCGTACCGCTCGTCGAAGGCCGGGCGGGTGGAGCGGATCCGGGGCAGGCGGGTGAAGTTGTGCCGCGGCGGCGGGCAGCTGGTGGCCCACTCCAGTGAGTTCGTGTAGCCCCAGGGGTCGTTGCCCTCGACGCGGCGGCCGAACCGGTAGGAGGACCAGAGGTTGTACAGCAGGGGCAGCATCGAGACGCCGAGGATGAACGCGCCGATGCTCGAGATGGTGTTGTACACCGTGAAGCCGTCGCTGGCCAGGTAGTCGGCGTAGCGGCGGGGCATGCCGCGGGTGCCGAGCCAGTGCTGCACCAGGAACGTGGTGTGGAAGCCCACGAACGTGAGCCAGAAGTGCAGCTTGCCGAGGCCCTCGCGCAGCATCCGGCCGGTGATCTTGGGGAACCAGAAGTACAGGCCGCCGAACGCGGCGAACACGATGGTGCCGAAGAGCACGTAGTGCATGTGGGCGACGACGAAGTACGTGTCGGACACGTGGAAGTCCATCGGCGGCGAGGCGAGCAGCACGCCGGAGAGGCCGCCGAAGAGGAACGTCACCAGGAAGCCCAGGGACCACAGCATCGGGGTCTGGAACGTCAGCTGGCCGTGCCACATGCTGCCGATCCAGTTGAAGAACTTGATGCCGGTGGGCACGGCGATGAGGTACGACAGGAAGGAGAAGAACGGCAGCAGCACGTTGCCGGTGACGAACATGTGGTGCGCCCACACGCCCATGGACAGCACGGCGATGGCGATGGTCGCGGCGACCAGTCCCTTGTAGCCGAAGACCGGCCGGCGGGAGAAGACCGGCAGGATCTCGGTGATGATGCCGAAGAACGGTATCGCGACGATGTACACCTCGGGATGGCCGAAGAACCAGAACAGGTGCTGCCACAGCAGCGCGCCGCCGACGTCGGCGTCGAAGACGTGCGCGCCGAGCTTGCGGTCCGCCTCCAGCACCAGCAGCGCCGCGGTGAGCACCGGGAACGCCATGAGCACCATCAGCGCGGTGACGAAGATGTTCCAGGTCAGGATCGGCATCCGGAACATCGTCATGCCGGGGGCCCGCAGCGTGACCACGGTGGTGACCATGTTGACGGCGCCGATCACCGTGCCGGCGCCGGAGACGGCGAGCCCCATGGTCCACAGGTCGGCGCCGAGGCCGGGCGAGTTGATCTGGCTGTTGAGCGGGGCGTAGGCGAACCAGCCGAAGTCGGCCGCGCCGCCGGGGGTGGCGAAGCCGCCGATCGTGACGAGTCCGCCGGTGAGGTACAGCCAGTAGGCCAGGGCGTTGAGCCGCGGGAAGGAGACGTCGGCCGCGCCGATCTGCAGCGGCACGAGGAAGTTGCCGAAGCCGAAGACCAGCGGGGTGGCGAACAGCAGCAGCATGATCGTGCCGTGCATGGTGAACAGCTGGTTGTACTGCTCGGGCGAGAGGAACTGCAGCCCGGGCCGCATCAGCTCGGCCCGCATGAGCATGGCCAGAATCCCGCCGAGGATGAAGAACCCGAACGACGTCGCGAGGTACAGCACGCCGATCTGCTTGGCGTCGGTCGTCGACATCAGCGCCACCACCCGCGAGCCGAGCGTGGTGCGGCGCAGCGGCCCGGGCAGCCGCGGGGTGTGCACCGGGTCGACCGGCACCACGGCGTGGTCACTCATCGGCGGTCTCCTGCAACTCGGGGCGGTCCGCCCCCTCCAGCTCGGGGCGAGCCGGCCCCTCCAGCTCGGGGCGGGCCGGCCCCTCCACCATCGGCCGGGACGCCCCGACGCGCTGCATGCGCTTCGGCACCGCCCAGCCGGCGTAGGGCAGCGGCAGCCGCTCGGCGGGCGCGAGGGGCTGCTCGATCTCGCGGTACTCCCCGTCCGGCATGCGGATGACGAGGCCGGTCTCCAGCCCGTGGGCCAGCCGCCGGCGATCCTGCTGCTGGAAGCCCAGGCACGCGCGGCGGGTCACGTAGAAGGCCAGCGGCGGCAGCAGCACCAGCCCGATGCGGCCGCCCCAGATCATCGCGTTGAGGCTGATGTCGAACTTGTCGGCGATGATGTCGTTGGCCCCGGACACGGTGAGCACCACGTAGAAGGTGAGGGCCATCGCCCCCACCGCGCTGCGGTTCGGCGCGTCCCGGGGCCGCTGCACCAGGTTCTGCCAGCCCTGGCCGCGGTGGCGCCGGGCGTAGCCGAACGGGTAGGCGAGCGCCAGCATCGTCATCACGCCGGGCAGCACGACGCCGGGCCAGAAAACCGGGGACAGGGTGTAGCCGAAGCCGCGGATCTCCCACGCCGGCATGAGGCGCAGGGCGCCGTCGAGGAACATGACGTACCAGTCGGGCTGGCTCCCGGCGGAGACCACCGCGGCCTCGTAGGGGCCGAACAGCCAGATCGGGTTGATCTGCACCAGCCCGCCGAGGGCGGCGATCATCGCGAACACGAGCACCGACAGGCCGGTCGAGCCTCCCGCGAAGCCGGGCACCATCCGCTGCCCGACCACGTTGCCGTTGGTGCGCCCGGGCCGCGGCCACTGGGTGTGCTTCTGCTTCACGATCAGCGCCAGGTGCACGCTGATCAGCGCCACGAGCGCGCCCGGCACGAGCAGGACGTGGACGATGTACAAGCGCCCGATGATCACGTCGCCGGGGAACTCGCCGCCGAACAGGAGCATGGACGCCCAGGTGCCGATCAACGGGAGCGACTCGATGATGGAGGCGGCGATGCGCAGGCCGGTGCCGGACAGGCCGTCGTCGGGCAGCGAGTAGCCGGCGAAGCCCTCGACGAAGCCGAGCCAGAACATCAGGATGCCGATCACCCAGTTCGCCTCGCGCGGCTTGCGGAACGCGCCGGTCAGGAAGATCCGGCCCATGTGCACGACGATCGCGGCCATGAAGAAGTCCGCCGCCCAGTGGTGCATCTGGCGCAGGAACAGCCCGCCGCGCACGTCGAAACTGATCTGCAGCGCCGACGCGTAGGCGGCCGACATCGGCATCCCGCGCTGCGGGACGTAGGAGCCGTCGTAGCGCACCTCGGCCATCGACGGTTCGAAGAACAACGAGAGCACGGTGCCGGTCAGCACCAGCATCACGAACGAGTACAGCGCCAGCTCGCCGAGCATGAACGACCAGTGGTCCGGGAAGACCTTGTTGATCGCGGCCCGCAGCGGCGTGGCGGCCTGGAAGCGCTCGTCGAGCGCCCGGCCGGCCCGCGCGGCCCGGTCCCGCCGCCGGCGGATCACCGCGACTCCGGGGAGCCGGCGTAGAACTCCATCACCAGCCCGGCGATGGCCGCGATCGCCGCCACGGCGCCCACGAGGAGCAGCCACCACTGGCTCGTCGCGATCCCGATCGCGCCGGCCGACACGGACAGCGCGATGCCCAGCGGCCAGAACCCGGGCGGAGCGAAGAAGCCGATCGGGCCGGCGCCGTCGGCGATCTCCGCGTCGGGCCGGTCCTCCGGCCGCGGGGGGATGCGCCGGGCGACCAGCGCGCAGTAGCCGCCGATGAGGACGCTGAACACGCCGCCCAGGCCGAGCGTGAGCGTGCCCGCCCACTCCGGGTGCGGCTTGCCGAGGCCGGTCCAGTACATGTAGACGCCGGTGGCGGTCAGCATGAACAGCGCGATGACGCCGAACACCTTGGCCTCGGTCCGCACTGTACCTCCCCTCGGCGACGGACGGGCCGCACCGGCGCCGCGCACCCGATAACCGGGCGCGGGCGGTTCAAACAAACTCGCGGAGGGCGGGCGCTCATGTGCCTGATTTGTCGGTGTGCGCAAATGGCGAACGTCGTGCGCTGCCGAGGGGTCTCTTCGTGGCGTACTTCGGACTGCTCGGCTTCGGGTGGTTCATCGCCGTGTGGCTGATGTGGGTCTGGTGGGGCGAGCGGTACACGGTGCCGGTCGCCGGTGCTCTCGCCGCGCGCCCGCGGCGACCAGGCCGGCGCTATTGATCATTTCTTCCGCCGCAGCGGCGTGACGCGGTCGCAGGTACAAGACATGCACACCCGCCGCGCCCAGGATGAGGCTCACCCCGTCGTCGGTGACCCGGACGTCGGCGCGATCGACGAGCAGCGGTGTGCTGTGCGCGCCGTGTACCGTACCGCCACGGAAGAACCATGCTGCCTGAGCGCGGATCGCGGCATGTCCGCGCATCCGGTCATGGTGTTCGTGCTCGGGGGCATGCCGACGTCCTGTGGAAACGCGGCGGCGGAGGGGCTTGGCTGCACGGCGCGTGACCCGCGAGCGGGTCAGGTCTGGATTCGCACGCCGGGTGCCGGACCGCGCCGCCGCGGCGCGGCCACCGCGTTGCACGCAGCCCGGGAAGTGGAGGCTGGGTGCAGCGTTTCGCGCCGGTACCCTAACGGGGTGACCTCCAACGACGATCCGGCCGACGGGCATGCCCGGTTCCGCCAGCTCAGCGCCGCCGTGCGGGAGAGCGGGCCTGGTGACGACTCGGCGCTGCTCGCAGCTCTGCTCACCGAGCCGGACCGGCTCATGGCGGAGTCGGTGTTGATGTCTCTTGTGGATACTCGGGCCGAGGGGCTGAGCTCGGCGGCGTCGTTCGCCGCGTGGGCGGAGCCGGTGGTGGACGCGGTGGGCGCCGATGGGTTCATCGCGCGGCGCGTGCAGGAATGGGCCCTGTTCAAGGCGCTGCAGTCCGGCGAGCCGGTGGATCGCGAGGCGTTGGCGGCCGCGTCCAACTGGCTCCAGCGCAAACTGGTCGAGGAGGCCGACTCAGCCGCGGTTCTGGCGGTGCTGGGCGAGGCCGGCCGCACGAAGCGGGTCCGCAACCTGGCGAAGACCCGCGCCGGACGCCTGCGATCCGCGGGCCGGTGACCGGCAGGCTCCGCACCCGGCCCAGAATGCCGGCCACGTCCGGTGAACGGGCCCACCGCAACCCTGCGGCTCTGGGGCGTCCTGCCCGAACGATACTCGATGCGCGCGCCGACGTCGGAGACCCGTCCGTACGCTCGGGCGTGCGCGCACACCAGGGCCGTCTCGCCGGCCGATGTCAGCTCGGTAGTAGTTCGCAGCTGCAGACCACATCGGACACGCCGCCGAGCGGGGCGACGAGCCGCTCGACCGCGTCGGCGCCGGCGCGGTCGGCGACGCGGAAGCGGAACGACTCGGGAAGGTTCTCCGGCTTCGTGGCGCTGACCAGGTCCGGCGCGTCGCTGAACTGGCGCCGGAAGTTTCGCCAGGCAGTTACCTGGTCCTCGAACCGCAGGCAGTACACCTCGGCCGAGCTCTCCAGCACTGTGTGTACCTCGGCCCGCTGCTCATCGGTGGTCCCCTGCTTGAGGAAGACGCTGACGTCGGTACCCGGGCCGTCGCAGGACTGGGGCGCGGCGGTCTGCGCCGGCGGCGCCGAGCCGGCGATCCACCAACCCGCGACGCCGCCGAGCAGGAGCAGCGCGACGAGACCGGCGGCGCCGACCGCCCGCCGCCGGTGTTCACGGACGGCGGCGGCGCGGACTGCCGCGACGCCGCCGGGGCGCAGGGCCTCGTGGGCCAGGTCGTATTCGGCGCGCAGCGCGGCGCGCAGCACCTGGTCGGTGTCAGAGTCCAGCATCGGTGTGCACCTCTCGGAAGTCGCGAAGGCTGACGGCAAGGGTGAGCCGGGCGCGGTACAGCCACGTCCGCACGGTCCCCGCACGGACGCGGCACACGTCGGCGACCTCGGCGACGGGCAGCCCGACCAGGTAGTGCAGGACGACGGCCCGTCGCTGACCGTCGGGCAGGCCAGCGAGCGCGGCGCGGATCGCCACGGCGTGCGGCTCGGGGCCGGGCACCGGTGCGACGAGCTCGAGGGCCTGGTGCCGCCGGGCGACGCGCCAGCGACGCAGGCGCGAGGTGCCGAGGTTCCAGGCCACCCTGCGGACCCAGACGGCCGGCTCCTCGTAGCCCGCGATGCGGTCCCAGCGCTGCCAGGCCCGCACAAAAGCTTCCTGGGTCACGTCGCGCGCCTCGTCGAGGTCGCCGAGGTATACGCTGAGCTGCGCGGCGATCTGCCGGAACTGCACGGCGTAGAACTCGGCGAACCCGTCACGGTCAGCCCCGCTCATCCTCATACCGACATCACCCGCGACCCACGCGGAACGTCACAGGCAGATTTCCGTTCGGCTCAGAGGGCGAGCTACCAGCTGGCCAGCGGGGCCGGCAGGTACCCCACCCGAGCCCCGGCGTATCGCTGACCATCCGGGAACCCTAGGCGGCCGCGGACAGTCTGTCGGCGTTGATCACGTGCACGCACATCGGCTTCCGCGAGCCGGGCGACAAACTCGCCATGACGTTCCATAGCGAGCTGATCGCGGGAGATCCGGGCGTGGCGTGTGCGGTGGGACCTAGCCTGTCTGCATGCGACGCTTCCACGATGAGGACCTCACCGGTGCAGAATTCCGCGAATCCGACCTGAGTAGAGCGCGGATGGTCGGCGTGGTCATGCAGGACGCCGAGATCGACGGCCTGGTCACCAATCTTGTGGTCAACGGGGTCGAGGTGATGTCGTACGTTGAGGCAGAGCTCGACCGTCGTCACCCGGTTCGGCTGCTGATCCGCTCAGATCAGCCTGACGACCTGCGAGAGGCCTGGCGGCAACTGCGGGACGATTGGGCGACGACTACCGAGCAAGCTCGGTCCATGCCCGAGAACAGCGAACATCACGGCGTCGACGGCGAGTGGTCGATGGTCGAAACCCTGCGCCACCTTGTCTTCGTGCACGACTCTTGGTTCCGACGCTGCGTGCTCGGGCTCACCGAGCCGTTCACGGCCATGGGACTGGGTCCACCGGTCGTCATGGACCAGGAGGACGATCTCGACCCGTCCGCCCAACCGAGCCTCGACGAGGTGCTCGCCGTACGAGTCCGGCAGGCTTCAGAGATCGAGACCTGGCTGGCCGAGGTCACGCCTGATCAGCTCGTGAAGACCGCGCCGGTCCCGGACGACGACAGATGGCCCCCGTACGCCAAGGGGCGGACAGTGCGGCAGTGCCTCGGCACTGTACTCGACGAGGAATGGGCTCACCACCGGTTCTGCAAGCGTGACCTGGACAAACTGTCGCATCAGGGTTCGTGAGCGAACTCTGAGCCTGTGCTGTCGTACTTCGTGACAGTCGCGGTCATGTGGATACCCTCAGGTTCTGCTCATCGATCTGGACACCACTGAACTCGTGACGGGTAGGTCACGACTGGCGGCGATTTCGGTCGAACCGCAGAGCACGTGCCGCCGTGGTCACCCAGCACTGGCACCGTGAGTCATAGTCCGCATCGAGAATCGCGCGTGTCTGAACGCGCGAATCTCGGCATGGTCGCGAGCCGCGGCGTCAGGTTCCGGAGGCCATGTGGGCAGCGAGGATGTAGTTGGGGTGGCGGTCGAGGTTGTTGCGGGCCCGGTCGTAGCGCATCGTCCTGCGGGGTCGGCGTGGCGCGCGCCGATCTGCACGTCGCGGAGGCTGACGCCAGCGTCGAGCATGGTCGTGACGAACGTATGTCTGAGCATGTGCGGGTGCATCCTGTCGATGGCATGGTCGAGTTGGAGCCGTCGGGGTCGGTGCGGCTGCTCTGCCAGCTGCTTGATTTCCATTGGCAGCAGGCGGGATGGAACCATTTGGATCGGCACGTGCGGCAGTGGTTCGCCTGGCATGCGGCGGTGATGGACACCGTCGTCGGTCGGTTGGAGGCCGGGACTGCGGGCCCGGTGAGCTGGGTGCTGGCCGGGATACACCCGGACGGCCGTATCCGGCAACGGGCGATCGACATCATCGGCGCCGGCCCTTGGCAGTGACGGAACGGGTGTATGGACTGGCAGACGGCGTCGGGGCCACAGATCCTCTGATCACCGCGGGCTGGGTGTCCTCGTCGCTGCGGCGGCTGCCAGTTTGACTCCACTGGTACGACATCCAGAAGCGGTCACCGTCGCGGCAAGAACTGCGAACGACCGGTTTGACTGTATGACGACCGGGTCGCGGCATGAGGGAGCATGCGATCATGGCTGCCGGCCTGAGCAGCGCCACGCTGGCGCTTGTCCGTCAGTTGTCGTGGGAGCTTGGTCATGGGTGACGGTGATGGGCGGGGCCAGGTGCGGTTGCCCGTCTTGCAGGTGCAGTTTTGTCTGGCTGTCGGTGAGGATCGCGGCCGGGCGGTGACGGCGGTGCAGCAGTGGTTCCGGGAGGGCTTTGCCCAGCTGGGTCGGGCGTTGTACGACCCGGCAACCCGACTGGCGCCGGCGGAGCTGCATGTGGAGACGAGGTTGGCGCGTCGAGTGCCGCACGCGGTGAGCATCATGCTCGCCATCCCGCAGCGCGGTGTAGACGACTATCTGTTCACCGCCTATTCGCCGGCGTTGTTCGATGCCCTGGTCGAATCCTTGGTCGACGTGCCGATCGGCGCCCATGTCTCCTTCACCGCGAACGACGCCGACGGGGACACGGACGGTTCTACGTTGCTGCTTGACGTGGACCGGATCGACAGCGACGCCGGCACCTGGCTGCTGGTGCGCCTGCTCACCCTCAGGACACCCTTTGCGGCCACGGACGGTATGGCACCGCTGCTCGCCTTCGTGCGCAGCGTCGCGAACCTTGCCAACCCGATGCACGGCGAGATCGCCTGGGGCAACCATCGGCAGGAGAGCGTGTTCGAGCTCGCGATCGCCGCGAACCCGAAGCGGACCCTTGCTCACGCCCGGCAAACGCTGCGGGGCTACTCCTGGCTCACGATCCTGCCCGAGGAGATCGGCCAGCACCTCGGCGGCCTCGACGCGCTGCGCTCCAGCGGCGCGTTCGTCGAAGTCGAGCATCTGGACGCCGGCGGCTTCTGGTGCCGGGCCACACCGAGCATCATGGAGTACGACTGGGCCGCAGCCGAGCGGGTGTTCCAAGTTGTTGCCCCCGCACTCCCACCCGGCCAGCCGAACATGCGGCGGGTACCGCAGCCCAACGCCCTGTCAGCCCGCAATGCCGCACACCTACAAAACCTCGTAACGCGGCTCCACCAACCGGCACACGAACGGCGGCATGAGCACGCACTAGGTCAGCGAGGAGCGGTGGGGCCGCTGAAGCTGCACCGATTGTTTCCGTACGTCTTGCTGTCGGTGCGCCTCGTCAGGGAATGCTGATCCTGCCGCATTGCCGGTTGCGACTTTGACGGCCTTACCAGCATGCTCACGGGCATGGATCGTCGGGTTGGGCTTTTCCGGTCTTCTGGTCGTGCCGGAACGGTGCTTCGCCTCGCTGGCGTGGCGATACAGGCAGCGTTCGTGGCTGCCGGGATGGCGTACGTGCGGGGTCCGGTGTGGGGTCTGGTGGTCTTCATTTTTGTCGGCCTGATGTTCGGCATAGGTGCCGTGTCGATGTCGTGGGTCCGCCGGTGGTCGGCGAAGCATGTGGTGGCCGACTCCTTGTTCATCGTGCCGTTCATCTTCCTTGGGTTGCTGATCATTCCGGTACTGCCGTGGTGGGCGGCCGCGCTCATTGCGTTGGCCGCGGGGTCGGTGCTCGTGCCGTTCATGGTGCGTCGCCGCAGGATCGCCGAAGGTCGCGCGGCCTCGCCGGCCGGTAACGAAAGCCGCGTCTGGTTCGGGGGGTTCGAGTAGCGTGGGGCAACTGCGGGCCGTGCAGGCGCCAATTAGAGGCGGCCGGTCCAGGGCTTGCCGAGGGCCGCTCGTACCGCACTGCGCCCGGGTGGCATGTCAAGCACGTCGATCAGGCTTTGGTCTTCGTCGACGGCGTGGTGCAGATGCCCGATCTTGCCGGTGCTGCTGTTCGCGTCGGAGGCGCCGATTAGCTGCCATATGCCGTCGTCGGCTTCGTGGCTGACGAGCAGAACGGGCTCGTAGTGCTCGAAGACCTCGAGGGTCTGGATGCAGGTGGTCCCGAGGAGCCAGTGCCGCATCCACCAGGCCCGTCGATCGTGCTGCATGACGTGGTCGGTGACCCACCAGACGAACGGCAGATCCTCATGGGCGCGTGCCTGGTCCGCGGTCAGGTCCGGGCCGCCCTGCGGTACCCGCTCGAACGGCTCGTCGGTAAGCGAGAACGCATGGCCGTCCTCATTTACGAAGATGATGGCATGGAACGTACCACCGCCGGAATTGCCGGCGCCGATCCCGATCGACAGCCGGGCGACGTGCGGGTCCGAACCGGTGGTCCAACCGAACGCGTACGAGGCCAGCTCACCACGCGGCCCAACGAACTCCCCGAACGCACGCCGGTCCATGCCCGTGACGTCGGTCGTAGGCACCTCAACGAGCGCACCTTCCAAGACCTGGATATCCACTCAGGCAAGATAGCTGATCAGAAGTCCGCCAACGGGCGCGTGCCACCTCTTCCCCGCCTCCGCGGTGATCACGGTTACGCGCCAGGCGGCGCTGCTGGCCGCACCCGTCCGGCCGCAAACGCGCACAATTCGGCCGCCGGGGAAGCGGGACGACCAACCAGCCGCGACGTCCCGTAGCGAGCCTCTCATCGCGGCATGTGCGCGCATTCAATAACGCGTCGTCGCGCAAATTGCGATGCTGGATCGCACATCACCCCAGTGCGGACGAAAGTCATGATTACCGCAAGTGATCAAGCACCCGGCCCGGACGTGCCTGACGGGGTGAGGCTAAACGGCGGGAGGACAGTGTTGGTGGCATTGACGCCCAGCGCGCGAGGATGCTCGACGACGCCGGCCCCGGCAGGCCCGTCACCCCGGCATGGTCATCCATGGTGGCCGCGTCAGTACTGGCATTGACGGTCGGTCTGGTTTCGATGCCGCTGGCCCTCGCGGCGCGGGGCCGACTGCCGTCAGGTGGCCTCACCGACGTCACGAGCCCGGTCCAAATGAGCTCAGAGCACAAGAGCCTCTTCCTCGACTGCGAGAAGGTGGCGAGCTGACGCTCAGCCGAAATGGCTAGCGGCCTGCTGCTAACAGGACCGCCTGCACCGGATGCCCGACCACACGATCGCGTGCGCGCACATCGACAGGTCCGCGTGCCGAACAGCTGCTTCTCATGCACGCTGCGTAGAGCGCGGACCGCGGCAGCACAGTGCGGAGCCGCGCTGCAATCCGGGCCTTCGACTACCATCACCAGGTGGTTGATCCGATCGTATTGGCGCAGGTGTGGCTCCAGCCGCACCATCAGCCGACCGGCGTCACGCGTCACTACTTCGGCACCCCGGGTGGGACAAGGGCAGAGGTACCGCACCCAAAATCCCTGCAGGTTGTGCAGTATCCCGGCGATGAGCCACGGGCCTACCTGTTCTACTGCGACCAGAGCGGCGAGGAGATGACCGACACCTACCACGACTCCATCGAGGAGGCCTTCGAGCACGCCAGTGCCGAATTCGGCGTTCTTCACCATGAATGGGCCAGGCGGTCGCACGACGCCTGACGACGGAGTGCACGGCAGGCGCCTTCGCTCCGTGCGGGCCGGCGAGGCCGTCGGCGGGCCGCTGCTCGAACGGCTCGCCGATCGGGTCGGGCAGCGCCGCATGCTGCCGCCGGTCGCCGTGGTGCACCTCGCCGCCGTCGTCGTCGCCGCGGCCGCCGGGGTCAGCGTCCCGCAGCTCGGCGCGCCCGCCGCAGCCAGATGACGTACCTTCAGCCGATCCAGAGGTGCGGTCGCGGCAAACCTGGCGCGTCGTTCCGGACAGGTCAAGAGTTCGTAAGGTCCTTGTGCGCGAGCGCGGCCTGCTCGACCCGCTCCCGGTAGGCGGCCCACCATTTTGGATCGGTCTCGGGCAGGTTGGCATTGCCGTCGTACAGGCCCGCGAAACCGTCAATTGACTCTCGTACGATGTCCGCCTGCCCGGCATGCCGATGCGTCTCGGCGATCACGTGGATCAGGATCCGGTGCAGCGTCACGTTGCGGGTCTCCGGCCGCCACCACGGCACCACACCGGGTGCGTCGAGGTCGAGTGCGTCAATGGTGGCGTCGGAGTGCGCCCAGATCCGCTTGTACAGCTCGACGTGGTGCTCACGGGTCTCCTCGGCGGCGGCCCACATGTCGGCGTTGGGCTCGGCGTCGTCGGAGATGTACGGAATCGGCTCCGGGAACGGCCGCCCGAACACGGCACCGAGATACTCCGACTCGACGGCGGCGGTATGTTTGACCAGCCCGAGCAGGTTCGTCGCGGTCGGGGTGAGCGGGCGGCGGATGTCGTACTCGCCGAGCCCGTCGAGCTTCCAGAGCAGCGCGTCGCGCCCCTCCTGCAAGTACAGCTTCAAGTTGTCCTTCACCCGGGGATCGTCCACCACGCGGGCCGGTGCCGCCAGTCGATTCGAGGGCTGGACCTGGACAATCCGCGCCGGGACGATGGTCGGCATGACCTCGTGGTACAGCGCGCCGGCCGCCCGGCGGTGGACCGGCCCGGACACGCCGGCGGACGCCGCCGCGTTCCACCGGTCGCTGCCCGGCTACGCGCCCACCCCGCTCGTCACCCTCCCGGAGCTGGCGGCCGAGCTGGGCGTCGGCCGGGTGCTCGTCAAGGACGAGTCGGCCCGGCTCGGGCTGCCCGCGTTCAAGGTGCTCGGCGCCTCCTGGGCCTGCCACCGGGTCCTCGCCCGCCGGCCCGGCGCCATGCTGGTCACCGCGACCGACGGCAACCACGGCCGCGCGGTCGCCCGGATGGCCGCCCACTTCGGCGTCCCCGCCACCGTCTTCGTGCCCGCCGTGATGCTCCCCGCGACCGCCGGGCGGATCGCCGCCGAGGGCGCGACGGTGGAGCGGGTGCAGGGCGATTACGACGCGGCGGTACGGCGGGCAGCCGCGTTCGCCGCCGAGCGGCCCGACCGGGCGCTGGTCCAGGACACCGCCTGGGACGGCTACGAGGAGGTGCCCGGCTGGATCGTCGAGGGCTACCGCACCCTCCTCGACGAGGTCGACGTCCAGCTGCCTGCCCCGCCGGACCTCGTCGCCGTCCCGGCCGGGGTCGGCTCGCTGGCCGAGGCGGTCGTGCGGCACTACCGGCGCCCGGGTGCCGCCCGCCCGAGCGTGCTCACCGTCGAGCCCGGCACCGCCGCCTGCGTGCTGGCCAGCCTGGCCGCGGGCCACCCGGTCCAGGTGCCGACGGCGCGAACCGTGATGGCCGGCCTCAACTGCGGCACCGTCTCCGGCTCCGCCTGGCCAGTCCTGCGCGCCGGCTGCGACGCGGCCGTGGCCGTCGCCGAAGACCCCGGCCTGCCCGGCGGCGGCGAAGTCCGGCGGCTCGGCGTCCCGGCCGGCCCGAGCGGCGCGGTCACCCTCGCCGG